>JAFGON010000073.1 GCA_016926475.1 candidate division WOR-3 bacterium
AATTCGTAAGAATTTTCTTGAAAAGCCTCTTCAGGAATTTCAGGACTATTGTCAGGAGTAATAATGGTGTAAGGTTTTCCGCAATGTCCGTCCGAATTTGCTCAGATGCTTACCGCTATGAAAAACAATGCCAATAATACAGTTATTTTCATAATTCCTACTTTTCCGCCATTTTAACGGCTGGTATTATGATATATATTTGTCTACGAGTATTCAACAGAATTTACTTCAGCGACTGCAGAAGAAAAACTTATCCGGAAAATCTGCAGGCACCAAGGCAAAGTGAATAATGACTGCAGTCGGGACAATCTTCTGAAAAATTGTTTGACCTGAACTTTTCTAGTTTATCGGATTCAAGCATTTGTTTGAAATCATCTTCAAGAATATTTCCGAGGACCAGATCGCTCTGTTCGCATGGTCTTACGTTGCCGTAAAAATCCACGGCAAATTTGACGATTCCGCATAGGCAGGAGCCGAATTTTAAGTTCTTGAACAGACTAATATCGCCTTTACACCTTTCAAAAGGAATACCGAAAATGACTGGAAATCCGTATTTTCCTGAAAATTCATCGGCAATTTTTATTATTCCCAGTTTTTCATCAGTGCTCAAAGCAAGTTCCTCTTTATTTTCAGCTCCCCTCCCAGATGGTGTAAAAAAATTGATTGTCGCCGAATCACAGGAAAAGGCAAAGGCAAATCTCAAAAGATCGATTATTTCAACTAAATTTATTTTCATGGCAGTCACCGATAGGTTTACCCTGAATCTTCTCTTTTTGGCATGAGCAACAGCTGATTTTACATTGTCCAAGCCTCCGCTTTTGCATATATATAAATACTTTTCATCCATGAGTGTCGGGAGGGAAATGTCTATTAAGTCGAGTTTTTTTAGATCAATCCTT
Organism: candidate division WOR-3 bacterium; assembly: GCA_016926475.1. Lineage (NCBI taxonomy): Bacteria > Pseudomonadati > Caldifarciminota > Caldifarciminota bacterium. The sequence continues at coordinate 900 of JAFGON010000073.1, forward strand.
GAGAAAATATTGCGGTCAAGATTTTTGCCGTTGGTCGCAAGACTTATGAATTTTACATCAGGTCTGCATAATTCAATCAATTCCGGCAGTTCAGGGGATAAAAGCGGTTCACCGCCAGTAAAGCAGATTCCCGTTGGTTTTATTTTCTTTATTATGTTTTCAAGTGCCTTTTTTTTGTCTATATTGGTTTTTCCGCTGTCTTGAAAATTTCTATTTTTCCAGATATTGTAGCAGTATAAGCAGTCATTGTCGCATTCCCTGGTGATCTCGAAAACGACAAACAAATCATTCATGGGAGAGCAGGTCTCTAAAAAGCGTGTCCATGAATGGCATTATGGTTTCAATGTAAACGATATCGGCTTTTGTTTTTTCCAAAATACCTGCGTAAGATTCATAAACCGAATCGCTTAAAATTCCTTCGTTTCTCAGCGATTCAATTTCACCTAATATCGCCTGAAGACTTCTGTCAATATCCATTTCGTTGATATCTGCCGAGCGAAGATTCAAGGGTATTTCCCATTCCCATTTGCGGAGAATTTCACTGGATACTGATATTTTCGCGTAAGTCTCCAAGTTTAAAACAATGTTGTCGAGGGCGGAATCAAACTGATCTTTCGTTATCTTTCCTTCATCCATCAGTCTGTGGACAGTGTCCGTTCTGGAGTCTATGGTCTTGATAAGCCTGTCAAGTCTTATTTCGATAGAAGTAGGCATCATCCTTGTTGTGTATAAGTACCCGGATATGTATTTAATTCGCGATTCTGCGATTGCGGAAAGCAAGTCAGTTTCAAACGAATTTAAAAGTCCTTCTTCATTCAGACTTTCCAACGAAGCCACGGCTTTTTCCAAATAAGATCTTTGTCCCGACATGTCGATGTATATGTAATGCAACTCTGAAGCATCTGAATCCGGATGACTGTAGTCAATAACCCCGTCAAGCTGCCTCCACATTTCCCTGTAATCACCCCAGTAAGAAGAGGTCAAAATTCGACCCGCCCTTCCATCCTCTTTTCCGTTTTCGACGGGTTTATGCGAGCCTTCCTCCCCTTTTCGGAGACTGCATTTGATAATGTTCATCGGTATTGAAATTGAAAAAACAAAAGCAAATGTTCCTATTTTCTTAAGTAGCTGAATTCCTTTCATCAAAATACCTCTCTGTGTTTTTGCGGCGCCAAAATCTTAAAAGTTTGTTATTTCATTCTTCGGTGCAGAGATCTCTGAAAAGCGAATCCATAAAAGGTGCTATTGAATCGAATACCGCGAGATCGGCAAGAGTTTTGTTGTAAATTTCGACGTAGTCCATGTATTCGTCTTCAGTCATTCTGCCGTCCTCCCTGATAGAGTCAAGCCTCGACATAGTAGCCTGAATTACAACTTCGATGTCGATATTGTCATTATTTTCCAGAGAGGGATTATATCCATATTTCGCATCCCATCCCCAAGATTTGAGATATTCATGAGCGATTTGCATTCGTGCAAATTCATTCAGGTTCCTGACGATGTTTTCCAGAGCTGAATCAAGCTGCTCGTCGGTTATCAGCTCTGAACGTTTCAATTCTTCAAGTTCAACAATCATCATGTTGATTCTTTTTATCCTGTCGTCCATTTTTATCTCAATCAGAGGCGGTATTGATCTTGTAAGGTGGTTAAAACCTGACATGTACTGGATTTTCGACTCAGCCATGTCTGAGAGTAATTCCATCTCAAAACCGGAAATCAAGCTGTTTTCCTGAAGATCCTTAAGTGAAATCAACGATGCTCTCAGGCTATCGCTCGGTTCTCTCAAATCGATATATTTGAATTCCTGTAACAAGCCCGAATCATCCGAAAATCCATAACGGGCGACTTCGTCCATCTCTCTCCACGCCTTCCTGAACCTTTTCCAGGAATCAGTGGAAGTTATTTCATAAAAACGCCCTCTGTGCTCACGGTTTTCTTCGCCGCTGGATTCCTGCCCTTTTTTTAGGTTTAAAACACATTTAAAAAAAGTCAGAGGAAACGATACTGACGCTATCATCATGTGTATCCAAAATTTAGAATAGATAAGTTTCATAACTGTCTTTAATCAAGCAAAATAAATGATTCACCGAGAGTGGTTCGGTTGTTTTTGATACGGACAATATATTTTCCGGAAGTCAGGGGATTGCCGTTGCTGTCCATGGGTAGCCAAAATAAATCGTGGTTTCCTGCTCTGAAAAAACCCAGTATCGAATTAAATACCGCCCTGCCCGAGATATCGAAAACTTCAAGAGAAACCTCACCATCCTCCGTCATGAAGAACGAAATCTCAGAGGGATTCAAAGACCTGTCAAAAACCATTCCGAAAGCCTGAGTTTCAGGGTACGGCTCTACGTTTTCGTCGACGAAAACATCCACCCCGGACCTGTAAAGGATTTCGGTATTTCCGTCGGAGACCACAAAAACTCTCTCCGGACCGAAATAGCCTGTCCAAGCTGTATAAAAAGAATCGTTCGCGTTGAACTCCAGTTGGTTTAAACCTGTGATAATATCCCTTAAAACAACGTAAGAATGAACGTTGACGAATGTGTCGTATACATAAAAAAGAACTTCAAAATTAGCGTCTTGGTCGAAATCGCTGGACAATCCCAAAATATCGAAATAATAGACTTCTGAAGGAAGGGGCAGGGAAAACGAACCCAAAGAATTAAATCCTGTGTCCATCAACCAAAAAAAATACGTTTGGTTGGGCTGAACAATCAAAAAAGGTTCAGAAGGAATGCCTGTCGGAGCGAAAACCCTGACTGCCCTGGTGACTTCAATTTGAGAAAATACTGTGCTGAAAGATGTAATCAGAAAAAAGGCAAAAAGAAATCTTTTCATTTTAGCCTCCTTTTTATGGTTCCGAAACGGTAGAAAATTTTAGAGAAAAAGACTGGGCGGTTTTTCCTCCGTTCCCGTCCAAGACTTCAACCGTGACTGGAAAAGTGCCCTCACTGGGAGTTAGCCATGAAATAATGCCGTTTCTATCGACGGTCATTTCCGAGGGGGATTGGGTCAACGAATAAGTGAGAATGTCTCCGTCAATATCAAAAGCGGCTATTTGATATGTATAGGTCCCTCCACCTGTTACCACAGGAGGCGATGAAGTTATAGACGGAGGAGAGTTTGAGATTATTACAGAATTTGTTGAATATTTGACTCCGTTTCCGTCTGTCAATTCGAGCGTCAATTCATCTCCTCTTTTAAAACCCGAGAGAGAAATGACAGAGTCCTCTGCTCCGGGTATGGTTACACCGTTTTTATACCATTTGCAAGAAAAGCTGAAGTTTGACCTGTCGCCAACAATCTCTATTCTCGTAATTCTCAGTACATCAGAAACCGTCACGGAGTCTGGTCCTATTCTTGCTGCGGCTATAGAAGCGGATGAAGGCGATAAAAGAATGAGAACTTCGGATTCAAAGATTCTAATTTTGCCGTCTTGGAAAACTACATAGACTACCGTCTTGATTTTAGCTCCGACAGGAATCTGAGAGGTCTGGAGAGTCTTGGAAGCCATTCCAATTGTTTCCTCTTCTACCACCCACAAATTGTAAATTGAATCAACTCCAGGAACTGAATAGTAATAATCGGCTGATATGACATCGCCTCGGGTTGGGTTGACGGGAACAAGACGTATTTCCATACCCGGAAGGTTGTTGTCTGATTCCGAGGAACCGTTTTGACCTGAAGGCGTGTCATCCTTAGAGCAGGAAAACGCGAATATCAGAGTTGCAGAGATAAATATCATCTTCTTCATTTATTCCCCTTCCGTAATTTGAGCCTGATTTTCATCCAAGGCTTCAAGGATCCATTGGTAAATCGTGTCGCTCAGTGATATCTCTTCTCCCGCATCCTCTGGAAGCTTGAAATATTCGACATAACCGTCTTTCCCTTCAATCGTAGGAAAAGCGAAATTCGCGTCCAAACCTGGTAACAGGACGAGTTTTGAGATGTCATTCGTCAGATTTCTCGCTGAAGAACTTTCGAAAAGTTTACTGGCGTTATCAGGAGACACAAATTGGTCTTCTTCACCATGGAGAAAAAGAAAGTAGCAGTTTGAATTTCCGATTTTTTCAAGAGGTTCAAAGTCGAGAAGGGATCTCGCATAGGCGAGGTTTTCCCTCTCCCCTGGAAAACCAGCTATTTCAGTCCAGTATTCGTCTGTATTTCTAAGATTTTCCAAACCCAATTCAAGGTCTTCAATTTGCTTTCTGAGCCTTTCTTCAGACCACTGCCTCTCTATTGCCTGAAGGACAAGCATCTCGATATTCCCTGAATCCACAGGATTAAGGGAAGTAGCTCCGAGTGATACGACACCTTTTATTCTGTCTTTATAGGCCGGATCGGAAGCGAGATCAAAAGCTATTAGAGCTCCTTCTCCATGTCCGATGATAAAAACATTTCCGGTGTCGACACCGGGTGTTGACATCAGATGGTCTAAAGCCAGGGCGGCGTCTGAAGCTAAAACGCCCCAATGCAGAGAGTCATAACTGCCCTCGCTATTGCCCGTGCCTCGTTTGTCGTATGTCAATACAGCAAAAGAACCTGTCGAAGCCAATTTGTGAGCGAGGGAGGAAAACACTCCCATTTCGCGTCTGTCGACCGCGGCGCTCGAGTGTATGAACAAGACACCCGGACTATTATCACCGGATATCGGCAAATATAGGGATCCGGAAAGTCTCACTCCGTCACTGCCGCTGAATACGGCTTCCTCTATTTTGTAATTTTCAGGATTGAATGAAAATATTTTTGGTTTGGCAAGGGTCAAAGGAGCTTCCGAATCTTCGAAAATGCTCAGAGTTACACCCGAAGGAAGAACTACCCTGGATTGTAGCAACGTCCCGGCTCTTCCGTCACCCCTCATAATCGTCCTCACGATAGCGTAGACGCTGTCATTACCCCAGAACAACATTGAATCCTTTTCAATTTCTTTTCTGTAGACAATCCTGAATTCCGCTGTATCTCCTTTCAGCCTCGTCAACTCTATAGCCGCCCCACCCCATTCACCAAAAGCTGAAGGTATGATGACCGGAATTTCCTGAACTCTCTCCCAGACAGAGTCTTTAAGTATATACCTGTTTACGAGAATTTCTATAAGCAGAGCCCTATCCCACTCTATTATCGCAGGTCCATCAGGATCCTTGGGGTCACTGTTGTAGTACCTCGGAGAAGAGACAACACTGTTTTGGAGAAGTATTATCCAGGGTTTTTCGTATTTTAACCTGAAAGATATTCTTTGTCCGGGTAATTCTTCGAAACACCTGTAACTTACTACCTGTGAAGACGCGACCCCGGGGGCAAGTATCAATTTTGATTCGTATGTTATCGGCCTTAACCTGAAAGGCCTCTCCTGGGTAGAAGAGACTATTATCGTGTCATGGACTTGTTCCCTTTTGATTGTTTCATAACCCACTTGATTGTTATCGACGGCTATGTTGTAAGTTGTTTGAGGAGGAAGGGGGGAGATTCCCGAAGAATGTCTTTGGGAGCAAGAAATCAGTAATACAATGGGCAAAAACACTTCTTCTATTTTCATGTTTTCTCCCTTTTTATAAGCTTTACTCTATTGAAATACAAAGACCAAAAAATATCAATGACTTTCTCCCAAAAACATCTTCAAAGCATGAGGCATAATCTTCGCCACGACACCAGCGCAAAGCTTTGCGGCTTTGACAGAGCCGGGAAAATTTACGATTATCGTCCTGCCCTTGGTTCCCGCGTAAAGCCTTGACAGCATCGCGTTCGGAGTCTCTTTTAAGCTCTCGACTAAAATTGCCGTCGACAGCCCTGGAAGTTCGCGTTCGCAGTATTTTTTTGTGACATCGGGAGTTACATCTCTTTCGGATATCCCTGTTCCCCCGCTCGTAAAAATAAAATCGCAGTCGTAGTTTTCTTTGAAAGCTTTGAGTATTGATTTTTCTTCATCGGGGACAATCCCGCGCTTTATCTGTGCTTTGGGATACGCCTCTTTAATCACATTTTCTATTTCAGGGCCCGAAAGGTCTTCGTATACTCCCGCGTAAGCTCTGTCAGATATCGTAATAACAGATACTTTCACTGTCTATTTCCCCTTCCTCCATAACTTCGGCGAAAACGCCTTTTTTAGGCAAAGCGCTGATACCTAAAAGCTTTTTTATGGCGTTTTCATCTTCTTTTTTCCCTATCTGGGTCACCTTCAAAACCGCTTTGCCCAGGTGAATTTCGGTTCCAATCGGAAGGTTCGAAAGGGCAGCTCCTTTTGTAGTGATGTTTTCCGCGAAATCGCCAAATGTTATGTCGGTTCTTTCTTTTGCTATTTCATTGATGTCTTCAATCGCGAGCAATGTGACTTGCCTGTGCCATTTTCCGGCGTGAGCATCCCCTTGTATTCCCCAGTTTTTTTTCAAGACAATTTTGTCAACAGGCGTTTTTTTCGTTCCCCTCTCATTGGATACATTGACTGAGAGAACGAAAAAATATTTTTTCATCATAAATCCTTTCTCTTTTCTACAAGCTTAATTCCCGTTATTCTCATATTCCTGTCAACGGCTTTACACATATCGTAAATCGTCAAAGATGCTATCGCAACCGCTGTCAGAGCTTCCATTTCGACGCCTGTCTTGGATTCTGTCTTCGATTCGGCGCTTATCAGTATTCCGTCTGGAGCGAAATCAAATGAAAGTTTGACGTGCTCAAGCGGGATGTTGTGGGAGAGAGGCACCAGTTCAGGTGTTTTTTTTGCGCCTTGAATTCCAGCTAAATTCGCCACAGCGAGCACGTCGCCTTTTGCGACGGCGTTTTCTTTGATTAGATTTAAAGTCTCTTTTGAAAGCTCGATTTTACCTTCAGCCCGAGCGAATCTGTTAACCAATTTTTTCCCCGAGACATCAACCATTCCGGCTTTTCCTAGTTCGTCTGCATGAGTGAACTTCATTTATTATCCTCCTATCTCGCTCATGGTCCTGTTGACGCAGACATATCCCTTACTGGGCTTTGCCATAATTGTTTTGATAATGCTCCCTTGGATGTCGTTGAAATCAACTTCAATTTCAATGTTGCTGTGAAGACAGGGTTTGAGTTTGCCGTCTGAGAGCAGTCTTATCCTGTTGCAATCCTCGCATTTGGGAGGTCTGTCGAATGTAGTTTCAATTTTTTTTTGACCGAGGTTGTAAGCATTTATAAGCTGGAGAGAGATCTCGAGTTTCGCACAGAATTCCTTCATTTTCTCGATGTCTTCTCTTGTTGTGTCATTGAGAACCACTGTGTTGATTTTGACGCCGAGACCCGCTTCTATTGCTTTCTCGATGCCTTTGAAAACCGGTCTTATATCCCCCACCCGTGTGATTCTTTTGTATCTTTCGGGATCTAGTGTGTCGAGTGAAACGTTGACTCTGTCCAGTCCGTTTTCTTTCAACTTGACTGCCTTATCTGCCAGATAAGTTCCGTTGGTCGTCATGCAGATCTCTTCTATTTTTCCTATTTCATCTATCATAGCCACCAGGTCCTCAATTCCAACACGTACCAGCGGTTCGCCTCCAGTGAGTCGTATTTTTTTTATTCCCAATCCGGCAGAGGCTTCGACAATTTTTACTATGTTTTCGTATGAAATAATCGATGAATGCTTTTTTTTCTGAACACCTTCTCTGGGCATACAATAAAAGCATCTAAGGTTGCACCTGTCGGTGACGGAAATTCTAAGGTAGGTTATTTCGCGGTTATATCTGTCTAACATCCACTTGCGACCCGGGCTTAAATACTTTCTGCCCTATGTCAAATTTTAAAAGCGCGTTTGACCTTGTAAGAGCCACTATGTCTCCTGAGCCATGGTAGTTAACGTTTTTGACTATTCCCTGATCTATTTTCACCGGCAAATATTCGACCCTCTCAGCTGTTTCTCTGATGCGACCTTCCTCGTATATCCCTTTTTGGGTATTCGGTTTGTACGAAAACTTCATGAGATTGTACACAAAAGGCTTAACAATCATCTCAAAGATCACGAAGACCGAAACAGGATTTCCTGGCATTCCAAATGCGAATTTTCCTTCCCTCTCTCCGAACATCGTCGGTTTTCCGGGTTTTATAGCCAAAGAGTCGAACCTTATTTCCAATCCGTTCTTTATAAAAGCCCTTCCCGTCAAATCCAAATCTCCCACTGAAGAGCCTCCTGTAATGAGTACTATATCGCATTCATCGAGGGCTTTGCCTATTATGCCCGTCATTTCGTATAAATCGTCAGAAACTCTCATGTAAAGTTTTTTTCTGAAAAAGCATGAATCCAGAAGCGAGGAAATTTCAAATAGGTTGCTGTCGTATATTTTACCGTAAGAAAGCGGCCTACCAGGCTCTTCGAGTTCGTTTCCTGTCGTTATGACTCCAATAAGAGGACTGACTGGCATCATTATTTCCCTGTATCCCGATGAAACAAGAACGCTGATTTCTTTTGGTCCAACAATGCATTTTTGAAGGACTATTTGGTCTTTTTTTACGTATTCTCCCTGTTTGACAATGTTTTGAGCTTCTTCGGCTCTTATTATTTTCATTTTTCCGTCTTTTTCTTCAGCGTATTCTTTTCTGATTATGGTGTCGGCTCCCTCTGGAACTATTCCGCCTGTCATTATTTTCGCGCATTCTCCGCTCGAAACCTTTTTTTCAGGCGTTTTCCCCGCCGGGATGAACTCAGTTATTCGGAATTCGTCGGACAGATCTACAAAATCATAGGCAAAACCGTCCATTGCAGCTTTTTTGTAAGGGGGCAAATCCATCTTGGAATACACATCGTAGTTAAGTGGTCTTCCAAGAGCATTTTCAATGAGTACCGGTTCACTTTTTAGAACCATTTTCTTTCCCAAAAGAAATTCGACAGCTTTATCAGGATGAAGCATCAATTCTCCTTTTTTGGTTTATTATCTGTCAAATTAAACTTTTTGACAACATCTCTGTGATTAATCCCAGCGAATAGCAATCTTGACATACAACAGGAACTAACTTATAATTTTGTGAATTTCTAAACAAGGGTTTTTTTTCGCTGTAAAACCCACACCATAAAATGACGGTTTTTGACAGAGTTGACTTCAGTTGAGGGTTAAAAGACTCTCGCAAAAGACAAGGAGGACTAATGGCAGAGGTAATCAACGTCGGGTGCAAAACTCCAGCGAATGTCGCAGAAACACTTTCAAGGACTACTTGTGTCCAAAAGACGGCAGCTTCCAACTGGAAGCTCATTATTTTGGGAATTTTTGCCGGTGTCTATATCGGATTCGGAGCTTCGATAGCGACATTGGTCGCCTCGGACTCGGCAAAATTTTTCGGTGTTGGAATGGGCAAATTTTTCACGGGGGCGGTTTTCAGCGTTGGACTCATGCTCGTCGTCATAGCCGGAGCGGAACTCTTCACGGGAAACAACCTCATGCTAATGAGCGCTCTGGACAAAAAAGTTTCAATCTTTAAAGTTCTGTTCAAATGGCTCGTGGTCTATTTGGCGAATTTTATCGGTTCTGTTCTTCTCGCGTATCTTATTTATTTAAGCGGTCTTTGGAAAGGCGGAGAATTTTTAACCGGCATCACAGCTATTAAAATCGCATCCGCGAAAGTCAGTCTTCCCTGGGTTGAAGCTTTTGTAAGAGGCATTCTCTGCAACATACTCGTATGCCTGGCAGTCTGGATGGCTCTAGCCGCAACCAACGTAATCGGAAAAATTTTCGCGATATTTTTCCCGATAATGACATTCGTAGCCATGGGTTTTGAGCACAGCATCGCCAACATGTATTTTATTCCTCTGGGTCTTTTCCTCAAAGGAACAGCAGCAGCAGGGGCTTCAGGGCTCGACTTGAGCACATTGACGTGGGCTTCTTTCTTTATCAAAAATTTGATCCCCGTCACTCTCGGCAACATCGTTGGTGGAGCGGGATTTGTCGGTGCCCTGTATTGGATGGTTTACGTAAAAGACAATAAATGAAGAGCAGCGCTGCTGTTATTCTCGCCGGTGGAAAAAGCACCCGGTTCGGGAGTGACAAAGCTTTTGCAAAATTCGGGGACTCGACTCTGGTCGAGTCCGTTTTCTACTGCCTGAAAAAAATCTTTGAAAATATAATAATCGTCACAAATAACCCCGGGCATTTTCCACGTTTCGATGCATTGATTGTCAAAGATAGAGTCGCCGGCAAAGGTCCTTTAGGAGGTATCTATACGGGACTAAAAATGTCAATTTCACCCAGAATATTCGTTTTTGCATGCGATATGCCTTTTTTAAATGAAGGTTTTATCAATTACATGATTTCTATAGATAAAGGAGATGTAATCGTTCCGAAAATCGGCTGTTTCACGGAGCCACTGCACGCAATATACTCATTATCATGCCTTGAACACATTGAAAAACAGCTTCTTGTAAACGATAACAAGATCCAGAATTTTTTTGGAAAAGTTGACACGGTTTATATAGCGGAAAAAACATCGAGAAAATTTGATCCGGAACTTAAAATGTTTTTTAATATCAATGAAAAAAAAGATATCACCAGGATCATCAATGTATAAAAAAATCCAAATTACAAGGTTTGACCTGCGAACAGGAGAAAGCAAGCTGGAAGACAGAATCATAGTCGAATCTGTCCTCAGGATTTTCATCAACGGATCCCACTTCTCATCCCTTGTCTGCACTCCATCTTTCGTCGAAGAGCTTGCTGTAGGCAACCTTTTTTCGGAGGGATTCATAGAAGATTCGGAAGAAATATCTTCCGTCAGGAAGAGCGAAGAAGGGACATCGGTTTTTGTTGATCTTAAAAAAGCGACTGACCATTCATTCGCCGATAATGAATTTATAATAACTTCCGGATGCGGCAGGTCTTCCACAGCATCATTCGATTTCGAGGGAGAGATAAAAAAAAATCAGACTCCAGGAGACGTCAACCCGATATTCATTCTCTCACTTTTCAGAGAATTCCATGAAAAATCCGTTTTATTCTCCCAGACGGGGGGTGTCCATTCAGCGGCTCTCTGTGATGAAAACGGGATAATTTCGTTCATGGATGACATAGGCAGGCATAACGCGGTCGATAAAATCATCGGCAGATCTCTTTTACAGGGGGAAAAAGGCGAAAACAAGTTTTTAATATTTTCCGGAAGAATTTCATCTGAAATCTTTCTCAAAGCTCACAGATTCGGAGTCTATATGATAGCGTCGCGTTCAGCGCCTACAGACAGATCCGTTGATATGGCGAAGGCTTCAAACATCAGACTCATAGGCTTTGCAAGAGGTCAAACACTAAATTTATATAACTGAAAATACGGCGTTTTCTGACTGCTGCTTCGCCGTATTTTCCTGCCGGTTGTCTTTTCTGGCCTATTCCATGTCCAACAGATTTAGTTCAGCCTGGGTGAAAACAGGCCCGTCTGTGCAGCAGTACTTGTGTCCGATAAGACAATGCCCGCACTTTCCGATTCCGCACTTCATGTGCATTTCCATTGTCGTAATAATGTCTTCAGGTCTCATTTGCTTTTCTTCAAGAGTCATATTCGTGAATTTTATCATTATGGGAGGGCCACAGACATAGGCTACGGTCCTCGACGCGTCGAACTGAACTTTCTCGAAAAGTTTGGTTACAACTCCGACGCTTCCTTTCCAACTTTCATCTGGGCTGTCCACAGTTCTCAATACTTCGACGTCATCGTATTTTGCCCATCTTGCCATTTCATCATCATAGACGCACTCGGCTGGGCATTTAGCTCCATAGAGTATCCATATCTTCCCGTACTTTTCGCGATTGTTGAAAACGGCGTTCATGACAGACCTTAAAGGCAATAGACCTATACCTCCAGCGACAAAAAGAACGTCTTTTCCTTCGTATTCCTTCCATGGAAAAGAGTTTCCATAAGGACCTCTGACAAAAAATTCTTGCCCGTCCTTCAGATCATGCAGGGCGTCAGTCAGCGTTCCCACTTTTCTGACAGCTATTTCAAGATTGTCCCCTCTTTCGCAAGTTGAAGTGATTGATATGGGAGCTTCGCCTTTTCCGAAAATGGACACTTGAACAAACTGTCCCGGTTTCCAGGCAAAAGGCTGTCCGTCCTTGAATTCCAGTGTGTAGTGTTTTACGTCGAAAACCAGATCATTTACTTTTTTTATTTTTACCGCTCGGGGTAGATATTCATTTTTTTCCATTATATCGCTCCCTTACATTAAAGACTGAAATACTTCTTTTATGTCGATTTTTACCGGACACGAATCATAACACCTCCCGCAACCAACACACCCAGTATCACCGAATTTCAATTTATCCCATAATATCTTACAGTAGTAACGGTTGCGTGTACGTTGTTCTTTTCTTTCTTTTGGATTGTGTCCTCCGGCCATCCTAAAATATCCGCTTAAAATACAGGAGTCGATTACCCTCATCCTCAAGCCTTTGTCGTCTTTTTGCAGGTCTTTCACATTGAAACAAGTGCATGTAGGACAGACATAATTACAGGCTCCGCATGACAGACATCTGTCTGTTATTTCTTCGAGAACTTTTTCTTTCACAGGATTTGACATCATATTTTCGAGAGCTATCTCCTTTGTGAAATTTGTGGCCACCGGCAAAGTCATGGCTTTTTCTTTTTTGGATTCCCAAAGTTTCACTTCATCGGTTTTAGCTTGCCTGAATAGAGAAGAGTTTTCTGAAATTAAAAAACTCCCCTTTTCACTGCCGACATTGACAAAATAATCCCCGTTTTCCATATCGGTCAATTGAAGATCAAATCCATTTTCTGCAAACGGTCCTGTTTTCATAGTAGCGCAGAAACAACTCTCAGAAGGAGGAGTCAGGCACGCCATGGTTATTAAAGTCAATTTTTCTCTCGCTCTATTGTAATAAAAGTCTATGAATTCGCGTTTTGAGAAAAAATTATCCGTGTATTTTATCGCGGCCGCGTCACAATTCGGCAAACCAAACAATACAGTCTCTTCTGTTTGGTCAACACTCCTGAGCTTGGTCGTATTCCCCACTTTTTCAAATTCTATCATCGGTTCAATTTGCCCGAACAAAACTTCCCTCGCTGAAGGCATTAAAGGTTTGTGGGCTTTTAGAAGTATGTTATGTTCCTCTTCTACGGGCAGAAAAGCTACATCACCAAACTCATTTTTTTGCATGGCAAAAACTTTAGAGTTCTTTCTCATACCGGAGACAAATTTGAGAAGGTTCTCTTTCGAGATAATCAATCTATCGGCAGCCATTAGTTCTCACCTCCGATTTTAACAGCGCAAATCTTATATTCAGGTATCTTTGCGACGGGATCGAGCGCGTTGTTGGTCAGTTTGTTCACCGACTGCTCGGCAAAATGAAATGGTATAAATATGGTTCCTGGTTTTGTCATATCAACTACTTTTGCTTTGACGCGGATATCGCCTCTTCTCGATGAAACCCTGACTTCGCTTCCATTTTTGATCGAATATTTTTTTGCGTCTTCAGGATTTATTTCAACATAACATTCAGGAACTTCTCTTTCGAGGGTAGATGTTCTCTTCGTAAGAGTTCTTGTATGGTAGTGATAATATGTTCGCCCTGTGGTAAGGACAAGAGGGTATTCATCATCCGGCAATTCCGCGGGTTCTTTGAATTCTATCGCAGTGAAAAGCCCTTTGCCTCTTGAAAACTTTCCGTCTTTGTGCAGATAAGGAGTTCCGGGGTGTTCAGCAGTCGGACATGGCCACTGAAGTCCGAAGTTTTCTGACAGTCTTTCAAAACTCATCCCATGGTAACTTGGCGTTAAAACAGCTATTTCGGAAAATATTTCTTGGGCAGTTTTGTATTTCATTTTGTATCCGCACTTCTCGGCTAAATCGCAGATTATCTCCCAGTCTTGTTTGGCCTCTCCCGGAGGATCAATAGCTTTCCTGACTAGCTGGACTCTTCTCTCGGTATTTGTAAAAGTCCCGTCTTTTTCTGCGAAACTCGCACCGGGTAGAACCACATCTGCCATCTGGGCAGTCTCTGTCATGAATATGTCCTGAACTATCAGAAAATCCAGGGATTTTAAACCTTTCTCAACGTGGGCAATATTCGGATCAGATACCATTGGATTCTCACCGAGAACATAAAGAACTTTAAGTTTGCCGTCTATAGCCAAATCAGGCATGTCTGTAACTGTCGTGCCAATTTCTCCTGAAAGGTCATCAACACACCATGCTTTTTCAAATTTATCCTTGATCTTTGGATCAGACACCGGTTGATAACCGGGATATACATTGGGAAGACCTCCCATATCACAAGCGCCTTGAACGTTGTTCTGCCCTCTCAATGGATTGACCCCAGTGCCTGGTTTCCCTATATTTCCAGTCAACATAGCAAGATTCGCGCAAGATTTGACATTGTCCACACCAGTTGTGTGCTGTGTTATACCCATGCAGTAGAGTATCGCGGATTTTTTGCTTCTAGCGTAAATCCTCGCGGATTCAGCAAGATCTTTTGCGGGGATACCGGTAATTTTTTCAACGTATTCAGGAGTATATTTCTTTACGGTATTTTTCAATTCTTCAAAGTTTTCAGTGAAATTCAATGTGTATTCCTTATCTTCGAGACCTTCATCTATTATGACATTCATCATCCCGTTGATAAGGGCTACATCTGTACCAATTCTATGTCGTAAATGGTATTTTGCGTGTTTTGAGAGCTGAATGTTCCTTGGATCGGCGAGAATAAGGGTCGCTTTCCCATTTTTTACGGAATTGATTATTCTCGATGCTACAAGAGGATGCTGTTCAGTGGTGTTGGAACCGGTGACGAAAAATACTTCGGTATCTTCGAATTCCGTCACTGAATTCGTCATAGCGCCCGAACCCAATGTCGCGGCGAGACCCGCCACGGTAGAAGAGTGTCAAAGCCGAGCGCAATGATCTACGTTGTTTGTCTTGAAAACCGCTCTTGCGAATTTTTGAAGAATGTAGTTCTCTTCATTAGTGCATTTTGCCGATGCGAAAAAAGCGAGGCTTTTCGAACCAAACCTTTCAAAATGCTCCTTCATTTTTCCAGAGACGAGATTAAGAGCTTCTTCCCATGTAGCCTTTCGGAATTTTCCATTCTCTTTTATTAAAGGTTCAGTCAACCTATCCGGATGCTGGACAAATTCCGCGGCATTCCACCCTTTTACGCAAAGGCTTCCTTTGTTTACCGGGTGCTCTCTGCTTGGATAGACACCGTTTATCCTGCCGTCTCTAACTTTGAAGTAAAATCCGCAACCACATCCGCAATAGATACATGTAGTCAATACCCTCTTTTCACTAGACAAAAACCCTCCTTATCTCTTTTTATGTTTTTAGTTGTATATGTATAGCAGTTTTTTCTCATTTTAACGGTTATTATTCTCTGTGTCAAACTTTAGCATTTTAATCCTAAAAACCAACTTTTAGACATCTAACTTTTTTTGGAAGCATTAAAATATTCAATCTGAAGGAAGGGTGTTTCAAGAAACCTGATATCCGTTCAGGTTTTTCCGCGGGTATAAGAGAAAGACCAGGAATCCCTTCTCTAAAAATCGACCTCAGGCAGATGGTCGAAGGCGTTAGGCCCGTTAAATGAGAGCTCAACGTGCTTGCAGTCGGCATGCTGAAACCTTTCCCTCACATATATTCCATTTTCGAAACCAAGACCTTTTCAAAAGCTTTAGACATAAAAAAGAATATGGCAAAGTTTGCGGATTTATGAAAGGGCGCAACCATGAAAACGTCTTTTATAGATCGTCAGAAAACATACAGTACTCCCAAGAAAGTTAAAGAACTCGACGATTTTTATCGTGTCCGGAAAAGGTCTGGGAAACAGTGCGTTCGAATATTTAATTAAAGCTATTGAGACCATATATTGCGTGGAAAAATCATCTGGATTAAATTGAACATTGGAACAAAGGATCTTTATCTCTGAAAACTCAGAACACTATCACGTCGGCGAGTTTCCTCGCCATCTCGGAACTCTTTTTAGAAAAAGCGCAATCTCCTTCGATAAAAATTGATACATGAGGGTTGATATATTTCAGCGCTGAATTGCTCTCTATAATCAGATAATCAGTTTCATTTTCCCTTGCGAGATCAACCACGTGATGAATTCCTCTGTTTAAATCAGTGAAAAGTTTTTCAGGTCTATCGGGATTCGTCCTACCGTGCCCGAATTTAATGATCTTTGTCTTTTCCTTTGGAAGCTTTTGAAGCAAGAGTCTCGCCGTGGTCGTCTTTCCAACTTTGCTGCATGCGCCAGAAACTGTGATGATAATCATTCGGAACTTATCAGGTAAAACAGCCTAATTGACAGGAAACTATTTTAATTTTCAGACGATTACAGTATCTGCCGATTTCTTTTACATCCACACCCAGTTCTGATGCGGCTTCGAAAGCTTTCGAGCATTCGATGCATTCTTTGTTGTCTCTCATGATCATTTTTCGCCTTATTGTTGTTTCAATTTCTTCAGGAACCATCAAATCCTCTTTTCATTAGCGATCAGGTAATTAAAGTAAAATTTCTGCTCGCTAAATACTTAATAAGATTGTCTATATGGTTTTCCAATTCACTCGCCACGCCAAGATAAGCCTCGTAGTCCTTTCCATATGGGTCCGCCACGTGTGTTTTTTTATGTGAAAACTCCGAAATGAGTTTCGTCTTGCCCTGACCTCCCGACTTCTGGACTTTTTTCTGAATTTTTGCGTCCATAGTCAATATCAGGTCAGCCTCTTCAATGTCTTTTTTGCAGATTTTTTTTGGTTTGCCGGAAATATCAACTCCGTATTTTTCCTTTATGACCCTTAAAGTTTTATCTGAATAGACAAAGCTTTTATTGTCCACCTTCAAGCCAGCCGAACTGACGTTTAATTTTATGTCTGTTTTTGTTGATTTAAGTTTTAGAATATATTCAGCCATAGGGCTTCTGCATGTATTGCCTTCACATACAAAACATATAGACAGAGGCTCATTAGTCTGATATTTGATGTCCATCGAAGTCAGATCGCCCAGGACAAAAGGACTTATTTCACCTTTCCTCAAAACAGTCATCTTTTTGCCTGTTGTCTCTATGACAGTCGATGCAGGTTTCGCCGGAAGAGATTTGGTCTTGTTCAGAAAGTGGAATTCTTCCTTTGAGAACATGGAAGACAGATGAGATAGATCCGCTGGATTGTTTTCCCCCGAAATATTCGCCGAAGTTGCGGGCATAATATCCAAAGCCTTGATAATATCCAAAGGAGCGGGTTTTTTGGGTACTCTAACGGCAATTTTACCGTTTTCGTCAACCAGATGTTCCGGGACCTTTTTGGAAGCTTTTCCGACAACAGTCAGTGAACCAGGCCAATACTTCTGGGTCAAACCGTAAATACGAGGGTTGAAATTGTCGAAAAGCCTGTATGCCCTGTCAATAGAATATGTCAGTATAGGTACCCTTTTGTCAGGATTTCTTTTTTTCAGTTTTAAAACTTTTTCATAAGCTTCCTTGCTTTCCGGGCTGAATGCAAAACCCCAGACAGTGTCTGTTGGTATCAAAACAACTTTTCCGGAAAGAAACGCCAAGAAAGCCTTAAGAGTGTTGCATTCAATCAGTTTCGTAGAAAGCTCTCCCTGTATTCAGATAATCTTTTCTTTAAATCTTCATCGAAAAGAGCCAAAATCTCGACTGCGAGAATAGCGGCGTTTTTCGCTCCAGCATTGTCCAGGCTCATAGTCGCGACCGGAATGCCCGAGGGCATTTGAACAGTGGAAAGAATGCTGTCAATTCCTTTGAGTGGAGACGAGCTCACAGGTACGGCTATCACAGGTAAAATACTCCAGCTAGCGACAACTCCTCCGAGATGAGCGGCGTAACCCGCTATTGTAATTATTACTTTAAAACCTCTCGATTGTGCGTTCTTAGCCAATTCCGCGGTTTTTTCTGGCGTCCTGTGCGCCGACGAGATCTCGAAAACGCTTTCTACGCCGAATGTTTTTAAAGTTTCTATGACAGTGTCAGCTATTTCACTGTCGGATTTTGAACCGGCTATCACGAGGACTTCAGTCATTAATCACCCCCAGAAGGTCTTTAAGTTTTTCTGATTTAGGCGATTGTCTTAACTTCACAAGCGCCCTATCCTTTATCTGCCTTATCCTCTCTCTCGAAACGCCTAATTCTTGACCGATTTTTTCTAAAGAACAAGGCGTATTATCCTGAAGCCCAAAATATTTTTTCAGGACAAGTTGTTCCCTGTCTGTCAAATCTCTCATCAGTTTGTTTATCTCCTGTTCTTCAGCCTGCTTTAAATAAGACTCTTCAGGAGAGAGGTAAGAACTCTGCAAGCTGTCTTTGAAATAGGGGCTTGAAGGATCGAGCGAGATATCCTTTTGCGCGTATTGATAAGATTCTTCGATATCCCTTATGTCTACATCGAGCATATCTGCCATTTCTTTTATCGTCATCTGAGAATGCTCAATATCCAATCCTTGTTCTCTGCTGCTCTTCAAAAGCTTTCTCAGTTTCGCCGCTCTGTTATAAGGCATATAAGCGATTTTCTGATTGGAGTATATGTACTGAAGCATTTTCTGCCTTATCCACCAAACGGCATAAGAGATGAATTTCGTACCGTAGTCAGGATCGAATCTGCTCGCCGCCTGAATCAGACCGGTGTTGCCTTCGTTGATTAAATCCATGGTGATGTTATGACTCTTGTCGAACCCCAGGGCGGTCTTCACCACAAATCTCAAATTAGCCCTTACGAGTTTGTTTATTGCTTCTATCCTCTCCGTTGGATTGCCGTATTTAATTTTTTTTCCAAGCTCTTTCTCTTCATCCCTGGAGAGCATTTTTTCTTTTTTCAAGTCTTTCTCGTACATTCCAAAAGTGTCTTCCGATATTCTTGTTGAAGCTGGAAGTTTTTTTTCTTCAACGGGAGAAGCGGGTAAAAGATTTTGATCTTTAGCCGAAGGCAGAGCTAAAGAAGGCTTATCCCTATCTTCTTTTGCCAAAACAGACCTCTTTCATTCATATTCCCAAATATCGTCGCTTGAATTTGCCTCTCTGATTTTACCTTTCTCATCTACTAGAAATATATTTCTTCCTTCGATTTTCTTTGAGACAGGCATGTCGAGGATCTCGATGGAAATTTCCGGAAAGTCCTGTCCGAAAGGGCCGAAACGAGACAGTGTGGCCAGGACATCATCGGTTATTTGATCTTTTTTAGCAGAAAAATCTATTCGGATTTTTCTGCGGAACAGTCCCCCCAAACCTGATTTTTCAAGAGCCTTGAAAAATTCGCCCACTTTCGAGCTCTCGATTTTTGCTCCGCAGGCTTTTTTGTGACCTCCAAAAGAGCTGAACAAGTTCTGTCGCTCTTCCAAAACCGACAGTACATCTCCATAAATCGTCCTTCCTTCAACTGTCTCAAAAGAATTTTCATCCAGAGCTCCGACGACGAAAGCCGGTTTGGTTTCAGAAAGGGTCAGCTTCGAGGCTATGGATCCGAGTATACCCCTGGGTGCATCTTTATCTCTAAAAACCACGAAATGTCCGATATTTTTTTTCATCGACTCCGCCTTCGAAAGAGCTGTTTCCCGCGCCTCAATCCATTTTCGGGATCTTTTCACCATGGACTCGGCGCTGGTGGTATCTGGACTGTCGGTTAAAAAGTTGAAAGAAAGAGATGATCCTTCTACTGACATATCCGATGATATTGGAGATATGATAATCCTCTTAATCTCTTCGGTGGTCTCGGGAACAGAGGATTCCTGAAACGAACACAAGAGGTCAATAGCCTGAAATCTGAATTTGTCAAGTGCTTCAATTCCTCTTTTCACGATTGTTCTGTTTTCTCCAACCAGTGGAACCCTGTCGCTGATAGTCCCGAGAGAAGCGAGCAGCCATAAATAAGGATCCTGTGAAAATTCAAGGGCAAATTTCAAAGCAAGACCGCTTCCGGAGAGATCATCGAAAAGATAATCGCTGTCATGCCTGTGACAATTCACTATTATTCTGTCTCCAAGATAAGATGCGGGGATTTGGTGATGGTCGGTGACAACGAGCTTGACCCCTTCATCGGACAGATAAGATGCTGCGACAGTATCCCTGCTGCAGCAATCTACGGTAATTACCAGATCCGTTTTGTTTTTCTGTATTTCTCTCTTCAAAGATTCGAGGTTCATTCCGATCCCTTCGGCTTTTCTGTCCGGTATATATGCCCTGACCTTAGCCGCTGATGAAGATAGAGCAAGGTATAAAAGAGAAGCGGCTGAAATACCGTCGCAATCCTGATCCCCCCATATAAGTATCTGACCTTTGTTTTCCATGGTCTGCCTGATCACTTTCAAGGCTTTTTCAAATTGAGGAATGCCCGGGGAATCAAGCCAGATATCTTCCGTGAGAAAATTTTCTGTCAGATTCCTTTTAGAAATCACCTTTTCGATGAACTTCTCAGCTGAAGGCATATCTTCCCGTTAATTTTCCCCTGAGAAACCGAAAGAAAAGAATTTTTCGCGAGTTCGAGGACAGCCATAAAGCTGGCTATAATCCAGGGTTTGTCTTTTCTGTTGTCGAGAATTTCAGGAAATGGCACCTCTCTTGAAGGGTTTTCGAGCATGATATCTGTTATCCTGTCGATTCTATCTTCAAGAGGGATTTGATCTATTATGTATTTAAGAGACTTAATTTTTCTATACCTTTGTGTTAGTTCTCTCGCCGCGTTGATTAAAAATATCACATCCATGAATTTCTCTTTATCCTCTATCGCCGGTCTTGCGGCAGGTCTTATCTGAATGTGTCTCAATCCTTCATTTTCCATAGCTTTAAGTCTGCTCGCCGAGTCTCTGAAAAGCTGGTAGATAAGAAGCCTTTGAGTCAGTTCTTCTTTAGAAAGATCAGGCTCGGAAATTTCTTCGCTTCGAGGTGAAGGCAACAAAGCTCTGGCTTTCATCCTCATCAATGTCGAAGCCATGTCGAGAAAATCGACCGCGATTTCCATGTCGAACTCTCTCATCACGTTTATATAAGCTAAGTACTCGTCTGTGATGTGAGAAATAGGTATGTCGTATATATCGAGCCGATCCCTTCTGATAAGGTATAACAAAAGTTCGAGAGGCCCTTCAAAAATTTCTAATTTTACAGAAAATCCCATTACCCTTTAAAACCAAACATGTGTGAAATCTAAAATATCACGAAAAGATTCTTTCGGGATAACATTTATCGCAAACCGGGCACCACCAATGCCTGCAAGGTTCGCATTTAACGAGTTTTTCGCCGCAATCCGGGCAAGTTTTGGATGTCGATTTATCAATATCAGGTTCTTTGGCATAGATAGGTTGAACGTATTCAGAGCAGTTTTCACACCAGTATTTGTTATACTTACTTACATAAGTTGTATTGCCGCCGCATTTAGGGCAGAGAACGGCGTTTTCTTCATTTTTTGAAAGAGGCTTTTCTTCGACAATCGGTTTGGAAGGTGGAACTACTTCAATTTTCTCAAGCCCGAAATCGAG
This sequence comes from candidate division WOR-3 bacterium, assembly GCA_016926475.1. Taxonomy (NCBI): domain Bacteria; kingdom Pseudomonadati; phylum Caldifarciminota; species Caldifarciminota bacterium. The sequence goes on from JAFGON010000073.1 coordinate 22,322, forward strand.
CGGCATGTATTTTTCACAGTTGTCGCACCAGTATCTTTGATATTGCTCAATAAACCTGACTTTTTTACCGCAAAACGCGCATTTCAAGCCTTCATCTTCCGTGGATACTTGCTCAACAGCCGCTTCTAAAATTTCTTCATCCTCCTCTTGAGGACTGACTATTTCTATCTCTTTGATGTTTATTGCCTCTTCAGGGGCAGTGTCTTGTTTTTTTCCAAAGCCAACCGGCATATACTCTCCACAGGTGTCACACCAATACCTGTCATATTGTTCGATGTATCTTGTATTTTTATTGCATTTAGGACAGATAAGTGCCACACCCTCTGATTCACCGGCTCCGACCACAGAAATCTGCTCGGCTTCATCGAGGTTCTCGACTTCTTCATTTTCAAATTCTAGGTCGAGATCGGCTGTCTCAGACCTTTTAAAATCCTCAACTCGCTGGCTTACATCCAATGCTTCCGAAGTCGCTTCTTGTTCGGAGGTAAGATTCTCACTCTCCGGCATTGGAGCCACGGTTTCCTCCTCGAGAGGAACCGAAAGTTGCTCTTCTGTCAGGGAAATAGTGCCCAGATCAACAGCCTTTTCCTTGGATTGGATAATTTCATCGGAAACTGCCGAAGCAGTCTCTTCCTCTCGTGAAACATCTGTCTTATCGGGTTCATCGCCAACGGTGACAGGAGAACCCTTGAATCCGACCGGCATATACTCTCCGCAGTTGTCGCACCAAAACCTGTCATATTGAGCAATATACCTCACTTCTTCTTTGCATTTGGGACACCTGAGAACAAGTTGCTCTTCAACGTCCGTATCATCTTCTGAGGGCGCGACAACAGTTTTTACAAAATCCTGCGTTAAATCTTTTTGAACATAGGAAACCTGTTGATCCAAATCCTGGACAACAGTCGCTGTCTCCTCTTCTACGGGTTCTTGGGCATCAATGGTATCTTCCACTCTGCCAGTTTCGATAACTTCGGCTTCCTCAACCTGATCGAAAGCCAGTTTCACAGGTTCATCGGAGGTCGGTTTTTCAATACTCTCGGGGATTATCTCTATCTTGTGTTCCAGTATTTCAGCTTTCTTTTCAGTCGAGATTTCCGATTCTAAACCAACATATTCCAGGCATTTATCGCACCAATAGCGGCCGTATTCTTCTATCCTTCTCAAAGGAGCTCCGCACTTCGGACAGTTCTTTTCCGACACTTCCGCTTTTTCTTCAGCAATTTCCTTTGAAACCGACGGGTATGATTCTTCCTTTTCAGAAGCATATTCAAGGCAGACATCGCACCACCATTTTTTATACTCGTCTATGTATCGTAAAGGGGATTTGCAAACAGGGCATGTTCTTTCTTCTGGTTTGTCAGAGGGAGTTTCTTTTAATTGCACTGATTCTGGAACCGAGACGTTTTCTTCCTCCATTTCCGAATCTGTATCACTGGAGCTTTCTACAGGTTTCCCAAAGTTGACCGGCATGAATTCTGCACACATATCACACCAGTATCTGTCGTATTCTTCGAAATATTGAAGTTCATAATTGCATACAGGACATTTAAGCTTGTGTTCAGTTTCCAGCGGGACAGTTATTTCTTCAACAGGGCTCTCTTCAACAGCTGTTTCTGATATCTCTTCTATGATTTCAGACTCGGCTTCCTTGCCGAATTCCGGTTCCATATATTTTGCGCAGGTATCGCACCAATACCTATCGTAGGGTTCAATATATCGCAGAAAACTGCCGCAATCCGGGCACTTTAGAGCTTGATCCACTTTAACTGAATCCGAACTTTTGAGGTCTTTATCATTGAAAGGTATATCGGAATCATCGAACATCTATACCTCCGTCAAAATGACATAAACGTTTTATTTGCATATTTTCGACTAATAATATATACTGTCGTCAATTAAGTTGTCAAGAAAATAACCATGAATACAGAAGAAATAATAAGATACATATCGGAAAATCCCAGAAAAACACCTGTTAAAGCCTATATAAGAGGAAAGCCCAGAAATTTGGAAAACAGTAAAATCCGAATTTTCGGAGAAGGCAATTTTTGGATTGTCTTCGGGGACTACAAAGATGTATTATCGTTTCTGGAAGAGAACAAGGATTTCATAACCGATAGACATATCGAAATTTCCGCCCGAAATTCTGCAGTTCCAACCGCTGATATTTCAAAATTCAACGCAAGAATAGAACCTGGCGCCATAATTCGAGAAATGACCCAAATTGGTGAAGGTGCTGTCATAATGATGGGAGCCGTGATAAACATCGGAGCAGTCATCGGTTCTAAGACAATGATAGACATGAATGCGGTGATAGGCGGCAGGGCTGTTGTTGGCGAAAAATGCCATATAGGAGCAGGCGCGGTAATAGCGGGTGTCATAGAACCTCCTTCCGCTAGACCTGTTGTAATTGGAAAAGGAGTTTTGGTTGGAGCCAACGCTGTTATACTGGAAGGCGTCGAGGTCGGCGAAGGTGCAGTTGTTGCCGCTGGAGCTGTCGTAATAGACGACATACCCGGAAATGAAGTTTGGGCGGGAGTTCCGGCAAAATTTATAAAAAAAACTGATTCTAAGACTTTGGAGAAATCAAAAATCGTCGAAGCCCTGAGAAATCTCTGATGCCATTCTTTTCATCTCTCTATAGACCTTTTGACTTTAAGGTGTCCTACGCCAGAGGAAATTACATTTACGACGAAAATGAAAATGCATACCTTGACGCTTTTTCGGGCATAGGAGTAAATATTTTCGGGCACAGAGACGAAGGCATCTTTAAAGCTATTACAACAAAATTAGAAAGGTTTGGACACATTTCAAACCTAATCAAAGACGAAGATGCCGAAAGGGCAGCCGAAGCTATTGGAAGAAGATTTGACGTTTCTTCAAAAGTGATATTCGCCAATTCAGGGACAGAAGCCGTCGAGGCTGCTCTGAAGATTTTAAAAAAAAACAACCCCCAGGGATTGATAGTATCTTTCACCGGCAGTTTTCACGGACGTTCGGCGGGTAGTCTTTCACTTACCGGAATTGAAAGCATGAAAAAACAATTTCAGCCCTTGTTACCGAACACAGTAACCCTGCCTTTCAACGAAGCCTCTGTCTTCTGTGAATTCTGCAAAAAAAACAAGGTCGCTGGAGTCTTCTTCGAAGCAATCCAGGGTTCAGGGGGAATTGTCCCCCTGAAAGACGATCTATCCCATGAAATAACAATCGCGCAAAAAGATTACGGAATTGCCGTTGTGGCGGATGAAGTTCAAAGCGGACTCGGAAGGACCGGAAGTTTCTTCGCGTACGAAAACTTCGGCGTCAATCCCGACATTGTTATATTGGGGAAAGCTCTCGGTGGAGGTATTCCTCTCGCGGCAGTCATCGCCAAAAACCCTTTCGGCCAAGTTTTAAAACAGGGAGAGCACGGTTCGACTTTTGCCCCAAATCCCGCAGCCCTATCCGCTTGCCTGGAAATACTAAGCCGCTTGACCCCTGAACTGATACTCCGAAACAAAGCCAGGGGTGAATACTTTTTTAAATCCCTGAAGTCTTTTCTTCCCTTAACTTGTCAAGTAAGAGGCAGGGGTTTGATGATAGGCATACAAACAGACAAAGACGCCAACTCCTTGAAAAAATTCTGTTTCAAGGAAAAAATACTCATCAACACGATAGGCGACAGGATAATAAGGCTTCTTCCTCCCTTCACGATAACCGAAAAGGAAATTGACCGAATATGCATGTGTCTGTCAAAAGCTGTCGAGCAGGCACCTTTTTTGATTCCTGGCAAATGAAAAAAAACTTCGATCCGAGAGAACTTGCTTTGTTCTTCTTGAAAGATTCCGCGCGTAGGAATCTCGGTTCGGACCTGTTTTTCAGCGAAGAGCTCTCTTCCCTGGGGAAAAAAGACCGCGCTTTTTGCTTCAACTTAGTCTTAACTACGGTGAGAAATTACATTTTTCTGGATCATGCTTTGTCGAAACACCTCAAAAAAATCTCAGATTTGCCCCAAGAAATCCTCTGGATTCTCAGATTAGGAGCATCCCAAATAATTTTCTTTTCTTCCGTTCCCGATTACGCAGCGGTGGATACATCTGTGGAACTCGCGAAGAAGGCAGAAAACAAAAAATTCGCCGGGCTCGTGAACGCGGTGATGCGTAAGACTGCCAAAGACGAAAACGTTTTACCCGAAGGAGAAGACCCGGCGTCTTTATCCCTGCGCCATTCAGTCCCTCTTTGGCTCATAGGAAAGTGGAACAGAGATTTCGGCGACATGAGAACATCAGGGATTCTCGAGTTCTTTTCCTCCAGGCAACCAATTTGCTTCAGCGTTATAGATCCCGCCCAAACTGAAAAGATCGTCTCGGAAGCGACAAAACAGGGTTTCAAAATCTCACCCGCGCACTTTTCAAAAAAGTGTTTTTATTCTGATCGATCACTTATCTACAGCCGATTTTTCAAAGAAGGCTCCATAACAGTTCAAGATGAGAGTTCTGAACTCGTAGAAGAAGTCTTCGACTTTCCTCTTCTTGGAACGGTTTTCGATCTTTGCTGTGCACCCGGAGGGAAAACCGTATCAATTTCAACTGAAAGCTCTTATACATGCGCGTGCGACATCGAATTGGCTAAAATGAAAAGTGTCCTCGAAAATTCAAGAAGAATAGGCATTTCTGAAAAAATATCTCTTTGCGTCTCAGACGCGGTCCACCCCCCTTTCAGAGAAAATTCAGCAGACCTTGTCATAGCAGATGTGCCCTGTTCCGGGACAGGCACACTGCATAAAAACCCTGATATAAAATTAAAACTAAAAAAAACCTCTTTCAGAAACATAGCTTCCTTGCAATTTAAAATACTCTCTAGCGCATCAAAACTTGTCAAACGCAAGGGTTTGCTCTTATACTCAACATGCTCTCTTGAAAAGGAAGAAAATCATGAGGTGGTACAAAGGTTTTTAAAAGATTCCTGTGAATTCAGCGTCGTAAGACCAAAAAAAGAATTTTCCGCGTTTTCCGACGAAAATGGATTTTGCATTTTCACTCCTGATATTCACGGAATCAGCGGTTCTTTTGCCGCTCTGATGAAAAGAGACTGCTTATAGTTGACTTTTAAAATACTGCCGCATTTACTTATAAAAAAGGAGAAAATTATGAAAAATGAATACAAGGTATCGGATATTGGGCTTTCTTCTTGGGGTAGGATGGAAATTGACCTTGCAGAAAGAGAAATGCCCGGACTCATGGATCTTAGAAAAAAATACGGCTCTTCAAAACCTCTCGCTGGAGCCAAGATCACCGGCTCTCTGCACATGACTATTCAGACCGCTGTCCTGATTGAAACTCTCACGGATCTCGGCGCCCAAGTCAGATGGTCGAGTTGCAATATCTTTTCCACCCAAGATCACGCCGCCGCGGCAATAGCTAAAAGAGGTATTCCTGTTTTCGCATGGAAAGGCGAGACACTTGAAGAGTATTGGAATTGCACCGAAAAAGCTTTGACTTTCCAGGAAAGCCAAGGGCCTGATCTTATAGTTGACGATGGAGGCGACGCCACCCTAATGGTTCATTTGGGTTACGCGGCCGAAGAAAACCCGTCGGTTCTCGAAGAAGAATCGCATTCCGAAGACGAAAAATTTCTGAAAGAACATCTCAAAATTACTCTCAGGGAAGACCCCGAAAAATGGCATAGATCAGCAAATTCGATAAAAGGCGTCTCCGAAGAAACCACTACAGGCGTTCAGAGACTCTACAAAATGAACAGAGATAAAAAACTTCTTTTTCCCGCTATGAACGTAAACGACTCGGTGACAAAATCCAAATTCGACAACATTTACGGATGCAGGGAATCCTTGATTGACGGAATAAAAAGAGCTACGGGAATCATGATTGCAGGAAAAAACGCGGTTGTCTGCGGATACGGCGACGTAGGAAAAGGATCCGCTCAAGCCCTGAAAAACTATAAAGCGAAAGTGTCAATCACCGAAATTGATCCAATCTGTGCCCTTCAAGCCGCAATGGAAGGTTTTGAAGTAAAAACTCTCGAAAACACTCTCTCAGAAACCGACATTTTCGTCACTGCTACCGGAAATCGGGACGTAATAACCCTCGAACATATGCTTGCGATGAAAGACCATGCAATTGTCTGCAACATAGGGCACTTTGACAACGAAATCCAAGTAAACAAACTGATGACCTATCCTGGTGTCAAAAGGACCACCGTTAAACCTCAAGTCGATATATTCACTTTCTCTGACGGGCATTCAATTATTCTTCTTGCGGAAGGCAGGTTGGTCAATTTGGGATGCGCAGCGGGTCACCCGTCTTTTGTTATGAGCACATCCTTTTCGAATCAGGTGCTCGCTCAAATAGAACTTTTTTCAAAAAAGCGCTCCATCGGAGTTTACGTACTGCCTAAAATTCTCGACGAGGAAGTGGCGACGCTTCACCTTGAAAATCTCGGAATATCATTGACTAAATTAACACCCGAACAGGCTCAATACATCGGAGTGCCGGAGCAAGGTCCTTTTAAAAACGAGAATTATCGTTACTGATTGGGTTTTGTATTCACGGTAAAGATGGTTTGAGAAACAAAAAGAAATTCCAACTGATTTTTTGCCTGGCCTTTTTACTGGCCCTTTTGGTTGTAGCGGCATATATCTTTCAAAAAAGAACATTCAAGCTTTCTAAAAAACAAAACGGTATATGGCTCGCTCATCACTGGGTAGATGAGAAACCTGATCAATACAAAGTCGCGCGACTAGCGGATAATTTAAGAAAAACCGGAATAATTCATGTCTTCCAGCACGCTGGCCCTCTGGATTCATTGGGAAATATTTCTCCGTCAAAATACTGTTTTTCAAGAGAGTTTATTACAGAGCTAAAGAGAATCTATCCTGAACTTATTTCAGTTCAAGCATGGATAGGCCAGATAGAAAAAAGAGGCGGAGGGTCTCTTGATATCACTTCGGAACAAATCAGAAAAAACATCGCAAAAACCTGTGCGGAATTGGTGAAAGCCGGATTCGACGGTATACATGTCGATATAGAACCCATATACGAGGGAGATACTTGTTTTGTGATCCTTTTGGAAGAAATCAGAAAATCTTTGGGAGAAGAAGCTGTTTTGACCTGCGCCGTGCCTAAAATTTCTTTGGGAAAAATTTTTGGCGAGAGCTTAAAACTGCTTTTTTCCGTTAAAGGACTTTGGAGCGCGGAATATTTTCAAACGGTATCGAAAAACACCGACTTCACCGTAGTGATGCTCTACGACACGAGAATCAAAAATCCGCATTTATATTCTCTTTTTGTGTCCCTCGAAGTAACTAAAATCACGAGAGCGGCTGAGAATCCAGTAATGGTAGGAATTCCTAGTTATGAAGACGAAAAATCTACGTTCGACCCGGTTATTGAAAACGTTGAAGCCGCTTTGGAAGCTGTTTTTTCGGGACTAAAATACGGCGATAGAGAGAAATATATGGGTTTTTCAATTTACGCCGACTGGACGATGGATGAACAAGAATGGAAAACCGTGCAAAGACATGTTGAATCGGAGAAACTCTATGAATGAACTTACTGTCAAAAGAGGAGACGGCAGGCGCAAACAATACTTGAAAATCGAAGCATGCGTAATTCTTGACAATTTAAGGAGCGCGAGAAATGTCGGGGCAATTTTCAGAACTTGCGACGGAACCGGAATAAACGAGTTAATACTCTGCGGGACAACTGCCATACCTCCGCATGATGGAATTACTATGACTGCCATGGGATCTGAAAAATTCGTCGACTGGTCATATTCCAGCTTCACCATTGAAGCCGTAAGAAAGAAAAAAGACGAAGGTAAACACATAGTCACACTGGAGACGACATCTTCGAGTAAATGCTTCTGGGATGCCGATTACCCGGATGGAACAGTCCTGGTTATGGGAAATGAAGCTCTAGGAATTTCCGAAGAAATCGTCAATATTTCTGATGAGATAATCGAGATCCCCATGCTCGGTTATAAAAATTCCCTCAACGTGGCTTCCGCTTTCTCTGTTATTGCTTATGAAATACTGCGCAGGAGAAGAGCGCTTATAGGAATAGAGTCATAGACTCAGTCTTATCCTCCGGTATTATCAGAAAACGGTTTCACGAAAATCACCTTTTCTCTGTCGAGAACGACCAAGCCTTTAGGCGCTTTTCTCGGTTTTCTGACATACTTTCTCAAAGCGTATTGAACTGGCACAAGAGAAGAAAATCTCGCCAAAGAAAAACCCGCAGCTACTGCCGCTGCGAATTCAATATCCTCTTTCAAAGGTTCTTTTGCACCATGCAAAAACAAAATTACATGAGAACCTTTAGAATCTTTAGCGTGAAAAAAAAGATCATCTCTTCGAGCTATTTTCATCGTAAGATAATCGGCACTTTCTGCGTTTTTTGAAACAGCGACTGTCTTCCCTGAAGGGGAAAGAAAAACTCTGTATTTTGAAAGTTCCCCTTCATCTTTCTTTTCATCACTTTTCGTGAATTCTCCTCTTTCAATTTTTTCTATCAATTCCTTTGTATCGCAGAGTTTTTTTTCGTATAAAGCTTTCTTTCTCAGGTTCTTCCTGTACAAGCTGAATAAATTTTCAATGATATTTCCCTTTTTCTTTCCGAGTACCGAAAGGTAAAAAGCTTCAAGGTTTTTATCCAGCGGTTTAATGGAGGAAAGTTCTTCATCACCCGCCGATTTTATCTTCTCACCCAGAGCTAAAATATCCTGGGGATTTATCATGCACGAAAGAGATTTTAAAATGTCCCTTTCATTTTTCTTGAGCCTTTTCATTTCTTTTTCAAGGATTTGATTCTCGTTGTTATTCTGAGGAGATTCAGAGAGTTCTGAAATTATCTCTTCCGGATTCTTGGCCTCCGAGCCTGGTATCAAAATGCCGGGAACAGCGTAAAAATAATCTTCGACAGGGATCAACGCGATTTTTGAAGGGTTCGAGATTTTCGGATCCTTCAGTATTTCCATATATCTAGGATCAATTTTTTTGAGCACTTTTGCCGATTCGAGCCACTGTGAAATATACCGAAGTCTCGGCTTTTCTTCTACAGGTAGGACGTATACATCACCAGAACCTAAGTTCCTCTTTTTTGAAAAGGATTTTCTGTAGTGCCTCACGATTTTGCCGTCTTCCTTTTTTGTCAGAAAAGCGTTCGGAAAACCCCCGAAAAACTCAAACCAAATTCTCCAAGCCTTCTCTTCGCCAATTTCAGTAAGCCGTTTTATGTCCAGGAAGAGAATCCTGTCCGCTCCAATTTGACCTGCGCAGTCAATAGTGCCGTCTTTAATGGATTGAGCCCAACCGCTTGCCCTTTCCTTTTCGAGATTTTCTGATGCGTTGAAAAAAATCCAGCTGAACCTCGGATGAAGAAAGGCGTCTATAGTTCCTTTTGTAGTAGATAAAGACAACCCGTGAGAAAAAAAATCGACGGATTTAACCGTTCCTCCGACAAAATTATCTAGAATTCTGGAAATCAGAAAAAAAGAATACCCGTCGCTTTTAATTTTCATGCTTCAATCAATTGTCCGATGTGGTTATTTACTCATTCGCTCCATATACTCATCTGAGCGCGTGTCTATCCTGATCAAGTCGCCTGTGTTTATAAAAAGCGGAACGGTTATCTTCACTCCACCTTCGACAAGAGCGGGTTTTGATCCTGCCGTGGCAGTGTCACCTTTATATCCCGGTTCAGTTTCCAAGACTTTTAACTCGACGAAGAACGGAATCTCTGTATCGACAATTTTACCCTCGGCGTAGAGAAGGTCGCATTCCATGTTTTCTTTGAGCCATTTGGCTTTTTCTCCCATCACTTTAATATCGACGGAAATCTGTTCGAAATTTTCCACGTCCATAAACCAATACGTCCCGTCGTCATGGTAGAGATATTGATATTTTCTTCGTTCAAGTCTGATTACGTCAAATTTGTCATTGTCTCTCATTGTCTCTTCGACGACTTGACCGGTTTCCAGGTTTTTCAGCCTCGCTCGGGCGAAAGCTCCTCCTTTTCCTGGTTTTACATGCTGAAAATCGACTATTTTTAAAATTTTACCATCGTATTTAATAGTGATATTTTTCCCTATATCGGAAAGAGATGCCATCAAACCTCCCTATTCAATTTGATCCAACCATTTCTTAAAAGCCTCTAATCCTTCTTGATTGTAATTGAATTCTTGTCTTTCCTCCGCTTCAGAATCCTCCTTTTCACCCTTTTCTTCTTCCGGTACAAGAATAGCCATATGCCGCTCGATTTTCTTTAATTCTTCCAAAGTTTCTGAAGCTACTTGGCTGAAAATCAGGCTTTCCGTGTCCTCTGTCGATTTTTCCGTTTCCAGTTCTACTTCTTCTTTTTCGTTTTCACTTATGTCAAAGAAATCTTGTTCCTTCGGCAACTGATCAATTTTTTCTTGTTCTGTCTCTTCGTAAGCTCTATCCCCTGAGTCAGAAACACTCTCGCCTGTTTCGGTATTTATAACGTTTTGCTCTTTGACGTCCTTTTCCTGAGTCTGAGAGATCAAATCCTGGACTCTTTTGACATCTTCTGATAATTCGGGATGATCGGGAAGTAGCTTTTCATAAATAGAAAGAGCCTTTTCATAATTCCGCTGTTTTTCGTATATACCCGCCATTGTCACGCTTTCAATTTCACCTTTATAGAGAGGAATCCCTTCTTGATTGTCCTTTATCTCTTTCTCCTCAACCTCTTCAAAATTATCTTCAGGCTTGAATAAAGCTTCGTCCTCAACGGCGGTCTGACCCATGCGAATATCTTCTGTATCCTGAGGTTTTTCGTCTTTCTGTTTTGGTGTATCTGTTCTTACGTTTGCTTCCACCTCTTTTTCAATGCTGTCTTCAAGCTCTTTTTCGAGCATCTCGACTTCAAGGTCGAGTATTATTTCATCGTTGGGTTGATCCATAACAGAATCACCAGGGAGTCCCGTCCCTTGAATTTCTTCTTCTTCTTTGAAGATTTCTTCTATCTGCGCTGTTTTCTCTATAGGAAGCTCCAAATCGAGAGACAGGTCATCTCCGGTTTTTCCCGTCTCCTCCTCGATAAAAATCAATTCTTCTTCGGCTTTTTCAGGGTGTTGCTCTGAAGTCTCCATCTGATGTCGCATCTGATCGCGAACGTTTTTCTTTTGAATAATGTCTTCTATTTCAATCATAATTTGCTGTATGCTTGAATCAAAAGGATTTAAGTCGAGTAGTCTTTTATAAGAATCAAGCGCTTTTTCGTATCTACCTGATTTATAAGCTCCCTTGGCGACTTTTTGAAGAGCGAGCAGGTTTTCTTTGTCCTTTTCCAATACCCTTATGTAAATATCTAACGCTTTATCCTCTTCGCCGTTTTTTTCGTAACATTTACCCAAAACCATGAGACCCGAGATATAGTCCTGATGCTTTTCAACCCCTTTTTCAGCGATTTTTATCGCCTGTTCGGTCATATCCTCCGATAGATAAGCATCGGCAAGTCTCGCGAAGATAAGAGAATCGGGTTCTGCGTCGTATTTTTTCTGCAGTTTAGAAATTTCGGGGCTCGGTGATTTCGAAGCCATCTAGCCTCCTAAGATATCGTTTTAAAAGTTTTAGCTATAAGCCTTAACTCCTCGAGGTAAAATGATTTCTTGTTCCCCGGGGCAAAAAGATGTACATCTATTACAAATATTCTTCCCTTTTCTGATAAAATCCAAGACTTGAAAGGACCTCCAATGCTCTTTCGGCTGTTCTGCCATAAACCTGAATAGAAACAGCCGATATCGTCCTCTCCGTAACTTTCAACAACGCATGAATCGCCTTCGAAAAAAGCTTCCGAGATATTATCTCTGAACAGCTTGAAAGTTTCCGCATCAGGAATTTCGCCCGAAGAGTCTTCAAACCAGAAAAAAGACACATAACGGCTTACTGCGTTGTCTGTGCCGCTACGCATGTGCTGAACGGATATCAAATGCCCCTTCTCGACAGATCCTTGAGAATCAGCAACGACATAATAATAGGGCATCATGACGTCAAAACCGAATTGTGCTCTCGTAGCCAGTGAAAGATTTTCTTGGTATCCTCCAGCGTAAATCATGTATTCAATTCTTTCCGAAGAAGCTCTGTAGAAGGATTGGAATATTTCTTCACCGTTTTCTTCGACCAATCCGGCGACACTCGAAGTATCGGATTTTAAAACAATTATCAGCTGAGGCGATGCCCACACGTCTTGAAAAGATTCCAATTCAGTTGTGGGCTGTATTTTTTCACGAAACAAATTCCACATTTCTTCTCTGTTTTCCGGGGTGACAATAAACAAAATGTTGTGCCTGCGCCAATAATCGGTTTTCTCTTCCCAGAATAAATCGGGACTCACCCATTCTATGTCGAAAACATGCTCGAAAGAAGGGTAGTAACGAGTGTCCCAGAGGACTTCCTTGACCTCGTTTTGGCATAATTCCCACGTTGTGCTGTCGGTGACTACCTGAACAATGTCTCTGGGGCCAAAAGCGTGAGGTCTATAGTTTCCGCTGCAGGAAAATAAAAAACCGCCCAAAACCACCGGAAACAAACAGATTTTTTTCATTTTACGTAAACCAGTCTTTCAACGCGGGTGCCTGAGGATGAAACAACCGCAAAAACATAAACCCCTGAAGGTTGAGATGTCATATCAACGGTAAAACTATCTGAAAAATACGACGAGCGCAACATTCTGCCGGAGACATCGAATATTTTCAGTTGGGAAAAACCAGAGGATTGTACGTGCGCCCAATTTTTTTGAAGGCTTATTTGAATTACGTCCGTTCCGACAAGCGCTACCGGTAAATCTTCTTCGACTTCAGACGTCGTCCCGACAAAACAAAGCGAAGGGTCTCCGAAGTAAGTGCGGTCGAGAAGAGTATAAAGATTTCTGTCGTAACCCCCGTAATAATTTATATCCCAAAAAGGTATCAGCTTATTTTTTGAAGCATAGAAAGCAGGGCCTATTTGGTTTATTGAGCTGTCGAAAACAGCTTCTGCAAACCAGACATTCATATACTCGCTCGGTCCCATGGCCGGAAGAATACCTTCCCAACCGTAGCTCGTGTTAAAATCGCTTATTATTCCCCCTCCCCCCTGTTTGTTGAGCAGTGATACTGCCGCGCAGCTGCCTTCATGATAAGCTCCGGTCATGCAGGCAATTGAAGTATGAACCGCGAGTTTACCCGCGTTTGTCATGTTCGGTATATCATTGTTGTGGAGCATTCTCACATTATTTGAATTGTACCAATAGACGCCGTATCGATTTCCATGGCCCGCTCATTGCGTCCATGCGACTCCCTCGTTTACCGAGTCAATAGCTCCCTCGGGGGAGTTGCCGTACAGAGTTTCATACATTTTGACATGGTGCCAATTCGATGGGAGATGGTCTGCTATTGATTCGCAGACGGCTTCTCCCGTAATTGTGTAATACTGATTTTCGAAAAGAACCGCTCCCGCCAAAAGACTTCTTGTCCTCCATTGACCCTGAGGCGGGTCCGTCTCGTATTGGCAGATTTTTTCGACATTGACACTGAGCTGCGAAATCGAAGAGACTACAAGTCTTCCGACGAAAACATCTGCGTACAAATCGAGACTGTCATCTGGCTGTCCGTACCTGTTGTCAGAATTGAAATTCCAATCTCCGTCAAGATCGGCGAAATAGAGGTCAACCGGAGCGCTGTCGTCATAATATACTCCGTTTGTATCTCTGCAGTTTAAAAATATTTCTCGGGGCTGAAGAAGGTTTTTATCGCCTACTAGCAAGACGAATGTTATTCCATCGGTTTGATGCCTTTGAATAATGTAATTCCTGATTTTTTCAGGAAGATCAGAACCGCTAACCGAAGACGAAATCATCTCCTTTGACGCTGTGTCGCAGACAAGACCCCTGCTCGACTTGTGGCTGACAAGAGAATCAATAGCAGCTGTCGCCAAGTAGCTTGAGGGCGCTATGATGAGGTAATCGAAATTGCCATCACGGACTGAAGGTGACCATTGATGAAGCATTTCCGGATTGCACACAATCCCGCTAATTATCTTTTTGTGTATTTCAAAAGCGAGAGGAGTCAGATTTTGAGTCGCGGAGGTTCTGTCGTATTCGACCGTGATGGTCACATTTTCGTGCATCGTCAATTCGCCTGTCTGGGGATACCAGCTGTATGGAACAAGTAAAACACTGAGAATTTTAAAACCAGCCTGGTTGCCAAAATGGCTATTCTGGAGAATACTTGCGGGATACTTTTCAAAACCGTCGTAAACCGACGGGTCTGTTCTCATGAAAACCTCTTGTCTCATCCCGAGAGGAGCCTGAACCAGGGCTGGCAGAGGCAAGGGCACATAACCTACGAAGCATGGATCTGATCCTTCTGTTTTGATGCTTTTGAGTTCGGCGTCGTAGGGAAGGAGAATCTGCAAACGTTTTGCAGGCAAGACAGGGAGAAAAGCTCTTCCAAAATAGTCCAGGTCTAGTGCTGAAATCAAAGTGTATTCACCATAGCCAGTCAGTGAAGTGTTGTCCGCGTCCAAATTTACCCTAACGGAATAGCTAAATGTTTGGATTATACAGAACAATGACAAAAAAAAGCCCATGGTTTACTCCTTATCATTAGAGTATGAAAACACACTAAATCCTTAAGTTATTGCAACGTAAAGTATAGCATGTTTTAATTATATTTGAATATACTATAAGTTTTGGTTTGTGAATATACAAAACTTCGCGGAGAAAAATATGTTTGATTTGAAAGCTTTTCTAACGCCTTACCCTAAAAAAGGGGACAGACTGCTTGAGATAAACCCATGCTCGAAGAGGATCAAACTTTTTACCGACATGGGTTTTTCCGTCACGGGTTTGGACATGAATTTAGACAACCTTCAACTTTGTCAAAAATTGTCTCCCCGCGCTTTAATGAAATACGGCAGTCTTCTATTTTCGCCTTTCGGCAACCATGAGAAGTTCGACGTAATCGTATTTTTCGGAGTTCTTTCGGGAATGATGTATGACGAATCTAAATCTTTCATCTACTCAGTGAGCTCGACATTGAAGGAAAAGGGGTTGGCTGTTTTTACTTTACCGAAAATCGGCTTTCATCCGCCTTGGTGGGAAGAAGGAGAATTAATAAACTACGGCCGGTTGGCTTGTACACCGCCTTACACTGGGGAAGTATTTTGCGATTACGACATGGAAACAATCAGAAAGTTCATGCTCGATTTTACAGACATCAATTTTCAAGAGGTCGGAAATCTTATAATCGCGAAAGCAGTGAAATTCTGAAAGACGTCCTCGCCGAAATTGAAAGTCTTAGAGATACTATAAGGAAAAGGGATTACGAATACTACGTATTAGACAGCCCCACCATAACGGACGAGGCTTACGACAGGCTGTTTTCCAAGCTTAAAAAACTTGAAGAAGAAAACCCCGAATTCAAGACTCCTGATTCACCGACTCAGAGGGTCGGGGAAAAACCGTCCGGAAAATTTAACCAGGTCAAGCATAAAATTCCCATGCTCTCACTCGACAACACTTATACTTTCGAAGAAATTGAGGATTTCGACAAGAGAATAAAAGAGGCTTTATCCTCAAGATCGATACAATACGTAGTCGAGCCGAAAATTGACGGAGTCGCTGTTTCTGTAATTTACAAAAATGGAGTCTATAAAGCCGGAATCACGAGAGGAGACGGAAATGAAGGCGACGATATCACCGCCAACATAAAGACCATCAAATCCCTGCCTCTCAAACTGATCTCTTCTGCCGATTTCCCGCAAATCCTCGAAATTAGAGGCGAAGTCTACATGAGAACCGAAATTCTCCTAAAACTCAACAGAGAAAGAGAAGAAAGCGGACAAGAGCTTTTCGCCAACACGAGAAACGCCGCAGCGGGTTCTTTGAAAAACCTCGATCCTTCAGTCGTCTCTTCGCGCGAGCTCGACATCCTTTTTCACACTGTCGTGGGAGATAGCTGGGAAAAACATTCGGAAGCTGTCGCTAGGCTGCACGATTTCGGACTGCCAGTATTTTTCCCGTCGAAGGTTTTGAATGGAGTGGATGAAATTATTGAAGAGTGCAAATCATGGGAGAAAAAACGCGATGATCTACGTTTCGGAGTCGATGGCTTGGTTGTAAAAGTTGACGACATAAACCTCAGACGAATTCTCGGACAGACAATGCGATCCCCAAGGTGGGCTATAGCCTATAAATTTCCAACTGAAAGGGCTAAGACGAAGATCAACAAAATAGTCGTTCAAGTTGGAAGGACAGGTTTTTTGACCCCTGTGGCTCTCATGGTTCCTGTGAGATTAAAAGGGACCGTCATATCGCGCGCTTCACTATACAACGCCGACGAAATCGAGAGACTCGGAGTGAGAGTCGGAGACGAGGTTCTGATTGAAAAGGGGGGGGAAATTATCCCGAAAGTCGTGGAAGTGTTGAGCCATGAAGACAGATCAAAACCTTTTAAAATGCCCAAAAACTGTCCAGTCTGCGGAAGTGAAGTAGTCCACTACGAAGGGGAAACCGCATACAGGTGCATTTCCCCAGCCTGCCCGGCTCAGCTCAAAGCCAAAATTCTGCACTTTGTCTCAAGAGGAGCTATGGACATTGAGGGCATCGGAGAAAAATTTGCCGAAAAACTCGTTGAAAAAAGCCTTGTCCTGGATCCGGCTGACCTTTATTTCCTTAAAAAAGACGACATTTCGAATATCGAAAGGATGGGAGAAAAGTCGACGGATAACATAATTCAATCGATTATAAAGAGTAAATCTGCTCCTTTTCACAAAGTAATCACCGCAATAGGAATACCCAACGTCGGAGTGAAAACGGCGAAGAATCTCGCCTTGCATTTTTCCTCAATCAGAGATTTGTCCAATGTTTCAACTGAAAAATTGGTTGAAATTCCTGACATAGGACCTATAGTCTCAAAAGCGATTGTCGATTTTTTCAAACTCAATACAACCAAAAAAATGATCGACAAACTCGAATTAGCCAATGTGAAATTGAAATCTGAAGGACAAATTTCTTCGGGCGGCATTCTCGGAGACAAAACATTCGTAATAACCGGCACATTGTCAAACCCTCGCGAATACATTAAAGAAATCATTGAAAATTCCGGAGGTAAAGTCACATCTTCGCTGAGTCTGAAAACAGATTATCTATTATGCGGTGAATACCCGGGATCCAAACTAAAAAAAGCTAAGGAACTCGGTGTCAAAATAATCGGAGAAAAGGAATTTTTGGAACTTCTCAAAAGCCAGCCCTCGTGAAATAAACACAGTTACTGCATCAGTTTCGCGGGAACGCCTGCCACAACGGAATTTTCGGGGACGTCTTTGGTAACTACAGCTCCGGCTCCTATTACGGAGTTTGCGCCGATAGTGACTCCGCACAGGATCGTCGCCCCACTGCCCACCGAAACACCCTTGCGTACGTATGTCCGGACACAAGACCAGTCATCCTCGGTTTTCAACGATCCGTCGTCGTTGACGGCTTTCGGATACTTGTCGTTGATGAAAGTCACTCCGTGACCTATGAAGCAGCAATCCTCAATTACAACACCTTCACATATAAAAGTGTGGCTGGATATTTTGCAGTTTTTACCCACCTTTGCATTTTTCTGTATTTCGACGAAAGCGCCAATTTTTGTTCCGTCTCCAATATCACATCCGTAAAGATTGACGAAATTGAATATTTTGACGTCTTTTCCAAGTTTTACATCTTCTGAAATCACACAGTAATTCATTTAGAATCTCCTTTGCCCAGAGAGATTTCTCTCGTGAAATCGCTTCTTTCTTCCAAAAAGCGTCTGTCATAAGCGCTGTGATAACCTGCTTTTCCCCCGTCTTGAACTACAGGTTCGATTAAATCAATTTTTTCTATCGTGTGAAGAAACAAAATCCAGGCATAATCAAGAGTCCTTCTGTACACGTCCCTGACTTCTTCAATTCGAGGAAATATCTTGAATTTAACCATGGATATAATAGGTCCGGTGTCAATTCCCTCGTCTACCAAATGTATTGTGGCACCGTGAAATTCTTCTTCGTTTTTCAGCGCCCAATTGATAGGATTCAGACCTCTGTATTCCGGAAGCAGACCGGGATGAATGTTTATCATCTTTTCAAATCTTTCGAGAAAATCCTTCTTGAAAATCCTGTCGTAAAAAATCGAAACACCCAAATCACACTTGCCCTGGAAATCGACATCACTGTATTCACCCGATTCAACAAGGGATATGCCGCTTAAGCGGCAGAATTCGGATAGAGATTCCGTCCATTCTGGTTCCGGAATCACGGGCACGACGCACAAAAGGTCATATAAAGAGTTTTTCCTGAAATAATCCGCGATTTTCAGAGAGAGTGAACCCTTACCGAAAAGTATTACTCTTTTTTTCATTTTTCAGTTGTTCAATACTGCTGATTATCGTTTTTTTCAACCTCTCATCCCTATGCTTCTCTGAGGATTTAAGTGATTTTTTAAAACTTGCAATAGCTTCGGCTTTCCCACCTTTAACCCTGTAAGCTTCGCCGATGTTGAATAGAATAACTGTTTCTTCAGCTGAATTCGAAGCCAAAGCGATAGACAGAGCTTCTTTGTAAAAAGAAAGCGCTTTCTCCAAATCGCTTTCAAAAAGAGCCCCCATGGTCGTAAGTGTCCGCATTAGACCTAACTTTGCTTCGGTTTTCCTGTAAAGGTCTATCGATTCAGAGAGCAAAGCCTCTGCTTTCTCCTTTTCTCCTATCTTCATCTGTATAGACCCCATGTTGTGAAGCGAGGAAGCTTGACCCGAAAGGTCTCCTATTTTCTTTTTTATGCCATAGGATTTTTTGAAAGAAGACAGAGATTTTTTTACAAGACCTCTGTTGAGGTAGTTTATTCCGAGATTGTTGTAAACACCGGCTTGAAGTCTTTTGTTTTTCCTGAATTCTTTGATATTTTCGCATTTGATCAAACATTTTTCGGAATTTTCATAATCCCCAACTAGATTGAAGACTGCGGACATGTTCATCAATATTTTAATCTGCCCCAAAGCCAATGAATTTTTTGTCGCTATTTCAAGGGCTTCTTCGTATTTTTCGAGAGCTTCATTTAATTTGTTTTGATTTCTGAGAATCAGGCCTTGAAGGTTTTCCATGTCGAGAAAAGTTTCTGTCGAGGATTTTTTGTTTATGATACCTGCGCTCCTCTTTAGAGTTTTCTCCGCTTTCAAGATATCGCCCATAGCCAATTCCACTCCAGCCTTGTTGACGAGAATTATTGAAACCAGTTCCGAATTTTTGACCTTTTTGGCTGAGGCAAGTGCATTTTTAAGAGCTTTCAAAGCATGCGATTTTTCACCTTTCATTTCGAGTATCTTGGATAATTGAAGAGTCGTATGGGAGTACTGCTCTTCGTTCGATTTTTTTCTGTGAAACACCGCGATCTCCGAAAAAATCTTTTTTGCCTCCTCAAGGGCGTATTTCTCGACGAGGTTTTCAGCGTGCACTTTAGCCCAATAAAGCCATTTATCCGTCAAACCGCACCTTTTAGCCTGCTCGTATATTCTCGCCGTTTCCGTTTCACGGTTCGCTTCCATTGCGGCAAGAGCTTTCCTGTGAAGCTCTTTGCGTTCTGATGGCATCAAGAGGTTGTAAGCAGCTTCTTGAAGCAGATTATGTGAAAAAGACAGGTAGTTGCCACCTTTTTCAACGAAGACATTTTTATCAATAGCTTCAATCAAATATTGATCTAAATCCTGACTTTTCAACCCATCGAGTTTTTCGAGTATTCTTTTAAAAAAAGCATACCCCAGGACAGATGCTGTTTTTACTGTTTCTTTCGTGTAATTCTCGAGAGAGTCTATTCGCGAAGTCAAAACGCCGTAGATGGTCCTCGGGAGTTTTGTCTGTGGGATTTCCTTCTCTTTTACGTTTTCTTTCAATGAAATTGCAAGCTGTTCCGCGAAAAAAGGATTGCCCTGGGATTTTTGTATTAACGTTTTTGCAATCTCGGATTTTCCATACAAGCCATAGTGCCCGATTATCGTCTCAATAATTTTTTTATTAAGCGATTTTAGGTCTATCTCCGCGTATTTGTTTTTGCATATCAAGTCCTTGACCCAATCAACTTTTCTCGAAACGAGAATTATGCCGATTTTCATGTCTTTTTTAGCGCGGATGATTTTCTCGATGAATTTTCTCGACAATTCGTCTATAAACTGAAAATCATCGACAACCACTACGGCTTTTTTACCGGAAGATTTTTCTTCTATCAATCTTGTAAGGCAATAGATCTGTATCTGAAGCCTCCCAGCTTCATCGGTCTGTTCGTATAAGCTGTTGGAAATTTTATATCCGCACATCGAAGCTATGAAGCTCGAATAAGGATTCAAATCTAAAAAATTTCCCTGAAGCTTGTTTTGTATGTCTTTGATTAAGCTCTTTCTTTTATCATCGGTGATCCCCATGAACTCTTTAAGCCAAGGTTTAAAAGGATTCCAGGGTTCGCTAACAGTGCCATCGCATTTAAGTCTCGTGACATCATATCCAGCATCAAGGCTTTTCAAAAATTCTTCTACGAGTCTTGTCTTTCCGATACCTACTTCTCCGGTAATGAAAATCGGATTTTTCCCGTCTTTTCCCAAAACCGTTTCCAGTGATTTTGAAAGCTCGGATATGTCTTTTTTTCTTCCGGTAAACGGAGTGTGGTACCTTTGGTTCGAGAGCTTTTTCAATTCTCTTAGTGAAAACAACTTTTGAGGTCCTTTTTTCCCCTTCAGTGACTCAGTTTTCTTCAAGTCAAAAACAGCTATGTCAGTTGAGAAATTAACTAAATTAACAGACACAAGAACTTCTCCCTTGTCCGCGGTTGACATTATTCGAGCGGCTGTATTGACAGAGTCTCCAATCACCGTCCATTCGTTCCTGAAAACACAGCCTGTCAAACCAGCGTAAGCGAGCCCGTAATCGACTCCGATTTTGGCTTCAGGAAATTTCGATATCATCTCGATGCAAAATTTTAGGGAAAGCAGGTCGGCGTTCTCACGGGCTTTTGGAGCGCCGAAAACAACAAGGGCAGTAAGACCTTTGTCGTTGTACTCAATTTTGTTGAAATAGCCCCAATATTTTTTTGATAGTTCAAAACAGACTTTTGAAGCTATGTCGATTGACTTGTGTGAAGAGTCTTCTCCAAACTTCACAAAAACCGTCACAATCATCCTGATTTCGGATCTGAGAGAAGCAGCGAATATTTCCTCGGGGAAAAAATGTTTTTGAACTGTTTCAAGTTGTGTTCCATGATCTTCAAAAGTCAACATCTTTTGCGAATTTGAGCAATTTCCGATGGAGGGATTTTCGGCGGCAAAAGCTTTTCTCACCGCTTCACCGGAAAAATAATAAAATGATCTTTCAGCGTTTCCTGTTATCCCCCATTTTATTTCACCGTTAGAAAAACCGTATTTGAGAGTGAGCCCTCTGGCCGGACCGTTTTGAAATATCTTAGGCATTTTCTCAACAGTTTTACAAACAGACCTTCCTTTGTCCCCCGGAAATATTGCGAGAAAAGCATCTCCCGCGAATCCTGATACAAACCCGCCGTTTTCATACACAGCTCTCAGGGGCATGTCGAAAGCCGAGAATAATATACGGGAAATTTTTTCTGCTCCGGTGTCGGCCTTCTTGAAAAGGTTTTCAGTTTTACAAGTGAATCCGGAAACATCTACGAAAAGAGCCGAACCCCTGAATGATCCTTTTTTTTCATTCCGAACCTTTTTTCTAAAAATAAAATCCGGTATAAATGCGAGTATTTTTTCTTCCATAGGTAAAATGTATGATATAATATTTGCGGTTCATCGAGCAAACGATAAGATTTTATATCGGAGGTGAATATGAAGAAATATTGGGTCGTTTTTTTGGCAGCCATTTTAATCTCATGCTCCAGCAACTCTCCCGAAGACCCAGGTTCACTCGATTTAAACGCCATCACCAATCTCATTAACGACGAATACGCCAACCTTCTTGGAGACCCTTCCCATTACGGTTCCGAAGACACCGTCTCAGGAAACAACAAAAGAGGCGATATACAACCTCTGTTTTGGTACAGGGACATACCCACTGAATTTGAAAAAGACTTGGACATCAGCATAGACAACGATACTGCCGACGTATCCTTTATATACAATCAATCGGGAGAACTAAAAATCTTTTTTGCAGAAAGCCTCGGCGTTGATTCTGTCGTTAAGGTATATTCAGACAATGTAATTCGCATCGCGAGGTTTATTAGAGTCGGCGGCGCGAACGATCCAAACCGTGGCTGGAAACTCAGGGGTATATCAATGCCCGTGATAAACTCTCAAAACACAGAAATAATGATAGACAGCGTTGTCATAGCTCTGCCAGACACTACTTATCACTTAACCCGTCACTACTTCGAAAGCCTTAATCAGATTTCTGACAGTTTTTACGAGCTCGTGAGAATAAGGCTGAACGACACCTTCACAACGACTGTATTTACGAGAGGAAATCAAGCATCGTTGTTTCTCCACATCACCTGGCCCGGCATGAAACATAGAGTGGCGCTGGGCGAAATTCAAACAGGAATCCACTCAAGAAATATAGCGCTCAGAGACACGAGCATGACTGAGATCGTCCATTTCACTTTCGACGCTTTTGACAGAAGAACCCTTTTCACTGACGACTGGCAGTATTATTCAAAGGGATTTTCTCTACCAGTGAAAATAATCAATCAATAAAAAAGCCGTGTCGGTTGGGTTTTATCCTCTTTTGATTTCAATATCGTGAAATCTAAAGTTGGTTTATAAGTACCATGAAAAAAAACAGTCCCGTGAAAAGTGTTATTTCTAAGCGTCAAAAGTTTTAAGTAATATTCATAGTGTTTTATCGGATATCTGATCCATTATTTGTATCCAGTTTTCGAATTTCTGAGATGATTGACATGAAAGCAAATGTACCGGAAATAACTTCGGGCGGAGATTCAGCTCTGTTCTCGATGTCATTCCCATTTCATATCGAGAATAAAAATTTTTGACATCAACCCTGATATTTCTTTAACAGAGTGCTCTTTGAAACAAAATTTCTCCCTGCAGAGTTCAACGACTTCTTCCGTTACAAGGACTTCTCCCGAGAAAGCAACCTCTTCTCCTAATTTACTTGACTTGTTGACAGCCGATCCATAGACGTCATAATCGCCTATTTTGAGTATTTTTCCCCAGCTTATCCCGACGCACAAAAGAATCTTTTCTTCACCGGTTTTTGCCCTGTTGTATTCTTTCAGATGCTCCTGCATCGCAAGTGAACATGACACCGCCTTTTCGACATTTCTGAATATCACGAGCATGCTGTCACCTTCCATTTTAATCAAAATGCCGTCAAACTCTTCAATAATAGGCACGAGAATCCTTTCGGATTCATAAATTGTCTGCAGAAAATGAATTATTCCAAACTTCTCCACTTTTCTCGAAAAACCGGTAAGGTCGGTGAACATTACCGCCCATTGTTCACCGAAAAGGTCCCAAATTTTTTCGTCAATCTTTTCCTTGTCTGCGCCAACTTCCAACCTTTTGGACAACAGTTTTGAAAGTCTCTCTTCTGAAGAAGAAAACCTTATGTTTCTCGAATAAATCATAAAGACCTCCCCGCTCGATTCTATGATATGTCAAAAATCAATAACATCTGGTAAAATACCTTTTTAAGGATACGACAAACAGACCTCGGAGTGAATATGCGATTTAAACCAGTGAAAAAAGAAACTTTTGCGCTATTTTCTCTTGCGGGAATTTTCACTCTCGTAGGCGTTTTGTATTTGCTTCAAATCTCAAAAAAACCATTTTTCGGTTATTACCTCGGCG
This sequence comes from candidate division WOR-3 bacterium, assembly GCA_016926475.1. Lineage (NCBI taxonomy): Bacteria > Pseudomonadati > Caldifarciminota > Caldifarciminota bacterium. The sequence goes on from JAFGON010000073.1 coordinate 46,154, forward strand.
ATTCGATGTATTTCGACAAATACGCCCGGGCGATCGCTCAAGGAGACATTTTCGGAAATGAAGTCTTTCACAAAGCTCCTTTTTATCAGTATTTTTTAGGTCTCATCTACGCAGTCTTCGACTGGACTCCTTTCATGCCGAGACTTATACAGATTTTTTTAAATTCGATATCTTCGATATTCGTTTTTTTCATCGCGAAAAATATTTTCGGTAAAAAAACCGCCTGGACATCTTTTTTCTTCGTCTCATTGAACGGAGTGCTGATTTACTTTTCAGGCGAAATACTCATGCCGACTCTACTGACTTTTCTAATCCTATTTTCTATTTATCTTTTTCTCCGAACTCATAGATCCGGATCTTCGGTTTTATACTTTTTTACAGGTTTTGCTTTCGGCCTCGCATCTATAACGAGGCCCAACTTTCTAGCCGCGGCGACGGTTCTAATAGCCGTTTCTGTGATACGGGGCAAGAAGACTCTTATCAAAAAAAACCTGCTCTTGATCTTCGGGTTGATAATTCCGATAATTCCAGTCACTCTCAGTAATTTCTTTGCGGGTAAAGATTTCGTTCCTATATCCTCCCAGGGCGGAGTTATTTTTTACATCGGCAACAACAGACTTTCAGACGGAATGACCGCGGTTATACCCGGAGCCGGAGACGATTGGGACGAAATAGCCCTAGCCGAAAGAGAGACCGGAAGAACAATGAAACCTTTCGAAGCCTCAGGTTTTTGGTCTAATAAAACATTCAAGGAAATTGGAGAAAATCCGGTATTTTTCATAGTTCTGATTTTAAAAAAAACCGCGTATTTTTTTTACGGTTTCGAAATTCCCAACAACAAAAACATATACCTCGCTACCCGGGGAACATTTCTGTCATTTTTTGTAAAAAAGATCCCCCTGCCCATGGGTTGGAGCCTTTTTATACCTTCAGGAATACTGCTTCCTCTTGGATTGTCCGGAATGATAGTTTCCCTCCGGAACCGTAAAGCGCTGCCTCTTGTTCTCACTGTTTTATCTTATGCAGTTTCGATAATCGTATTTTTCGTCTTCAGCAGACTAAGGGCTCCTCTTTTGCCGCTGTTTTCTATTTTCGCCGCTTTCTTCACCGTTAAAATTTATCAAGAGCTGAAGAATAAGAGGTTTTTAGCCTTTTCGTTGCCCCTTTTTTTGATACTTTTCCTGTTTTCAAACTACGAATGGATAAAATCCGACTTTTCATCGCAGGCAATGCACCACTTCAACTTGGGTTTGAAACACCTCAACAAATCCGACCTCGGAAAAGCCTCCCTTGAATTTCAAACCTGCCTGAGGTTGAACCCCGTCTACCCCAGAGCTAATTTGAACTTGGGGTTGATCTCCCAAAGATGCGGAGACCTCAACTCGGCTAAATACTTTTACGAGCGCGAAAAATCCCTCCATCCTGAAGAGTTCAGGGTTTACAACAATTTAGCGGTCGTGAATTCTCTCGAAGGTCAAGATTCCCTAGCCATTGAAAATTGGAAAAGGGCTATACGGATCAACCCTCGATACACACAAGCGCGCATAAATCTCGCCATAAAGTATGAATACTTCGGATTTCAAGATTCGGCGATTATACAATACAACCAAATTCTCGAATACGACAGAAAATCAATATCTGCCCTGTTGGGCAGGGCGAGAATCCATCACGCTAGCGGCAGATTACAGGAATCAGCGAACGACTATGAAAATGCGATAGCAATCGACGCGGGTAATTACGAGGGCTATTTCAATTATTCACTTTTGCTGTCACAAAACAACAATTACGATTCCGCACTGACTCTTCTCATGAAATCCACCCAATTAAATCCTGATTTTGCTCCCGCATACAACAATATCGGACTGTGTTTTTACTACAAAGGAGATTTTGAAAACGCTTTATACTATCTAAAAAAAGCAGTTTCTCTCGACTATGAGTCAATCCAGAGCCACCTCGCCCTCGCGCTTGTATATGAAGCTATTGGTCAAACTGAAAAAGCTGTTTCAGAGAGAAGAATCGCCTCATCTCTTTCGGAAGAGATTAAACAAGACCTTTAATTTGATGTTTTTTAAAGTCCAATTGACCTAAATTGTTTTTTGAAGTATTATAGGGTTCATCGGTCCCTAAAGAATCGCGCAAAATATCAAAACTTTCAAGGAGGAATGTTGAAGAGAATTCTCGTAACTGGTTCTGCAGGACAAATCGGCTCTGAATTGACTATGTATCTCAGAGGTAGATACGGTTCTGAAGGTATCGTCGCTGGAATACACAGAACTCAACCCTCTGAAAAAATAATTCAATCCGGTCCGGTCGAAAAAGTTGACTGCAGAGATTATAAAGCTCTCACTGAAATCGTTGAAAAGCACAAAATAGAAGTCATATACCATCTCGCGGCGATTCTCTCAGCGACAGGGGAACAAAATCCTCAGCTCGCGTGGGATATCAACATGAATGGACTATACAATGTCTTGGAAATAGCCAGAGAAAAAAAATGCGCTGTATTCGTTCCCAGTTCAATAGCCGCTTTCGGGCCTGAGACCCCGAAAGACAAGACCCCTCAGGACACTATTCAGAGAGTTTCCACTATGTACGGAGTGACCAAAGTCGCCGGAGAACTCCTGAGCGACTACTATTTTAATAGATTTGGAGTCGACACGAGAGGGTTGAGATACCCCGGCATAATTTCCTATGAAACCCCTCCCGGAGGGGGTACGACGGACTACGCCGTTGAGATTTTCTACGAAGCTATAAAGAAGGGAAAATACGGCTGTTTTCTCAAATCCGACACAATGCTCGACATGATGTACATGCCCGACTGCCTTAAGTCTACAGTTGAATTGATGGAAGCCGACCCTTCAAAACTAAAACACAGAAATGCTTTCAATGTCACTGCCTTCAGCTGCACTCCGGAACTCCTCGCTGAAGAGATTAAAAAACATATACCGGAATTTTCCATATATTACGAAATCGACGAAGTTAAACAGTCGATAGCCAACTCTTGGCCAAACAGTTTAGACGACAGCGCGGCGAGGGATGAATGGGGTTGGAAACCTGATTACACGCTTTCAGCGATGACAAAAGATATGCTGGAAAAACTCTCAAAAAAGATCAACGGATGACAGGAGGTCAGTTATGCCGGTAAATAAACTTGAAAATGTCCTCGCTTCCTCTTTAGCGGACCTGAAGAAAAAAGGTACCGCGAAAGGAAAAGAATTCATCATAGAAAAAATCATCAAGCCACAGGGGGAAAAGGGTCCTCGGTATTTTCTGAAAGGTTTTGAGGAAAAAGAATACATCAAGATGAATTCGAATTCATACCTCGGTATGTCTTTGAGACCGGAAGTCGTTGAAGCCGAAGAAAAAGCTGTCAGTGAATACGGAGTAGGACCAGGCGCTGTCAGATTTATCAGCGGAACACATAAACCGCACAGAGATTTGGAAAAAATGCTCGCCAAGTTTCATGGAAGAGAAGACGCGATGATATTCAGCGCCGCTTATGTAACTGTACTGAGCACAATATCTGCTCTTGCTTCACCTGAAACAGTAATAATAAGCGACGAATTGAACCATAACTGCATAATTAATGCGGTCAAACTTTCAAGACCGAAAGCCAAGACCATATACAAACACAACGACGTATCCGATCTGGAGGAAAAAATCAAGAGTTTTGTCGGCAAAGCTTCCCGGATACTGATAATAACCGACGGCATCTTCAGCATGAGAGGCGACTACGCGCCTCTGGACAAGATCACGCAAATCATAAAAAAATACGATTCCAATTTCGACGAAAACATAATTTTAATAGTTGACGATTCCCATGGAGTGGGCGCTTTTGGCAAAACAGGAAGAGGGACAGAAGAATACACGAATTCCGGAAAGATCGATATTTTAATTGGAACTCTAGGCAAAGCCTTCGGCGTAAATGGCGGTTACGTCACCGCGGATGAGACGATAATCAACTTTTTAAGGGAATCTTCACCCATGTATATCTATTCCAACCCGATCACTACTTCCGAAGCCGCGTCGGTTATAAAAGTTTTGGAGATTATAAACAGCGAAAAAGGCGCAGAAATATTAGAACACCTGAGAAGCATGACGAAAAAATTCGAAAAAGGCCTTCTGGATCTCGGTTTTGAAATTATCGTCAGCGACCATCCAATCGTTCCTGTTCTCGTAAGAAACACCGAAAAAACGGCTGATCTCGTCAAATTCCTTGTGGAAAACGGAGTTCTGGCGACAGGACTTAATTACCCGGTTGTCCCGAAAGGAGACGAAACGATTAGGTTTCAAGTAAACGCTGATCACACTCCTCACGACATTGATTGCGTAATTGAAGTTCTGAAAAAATACAAAGAAAAAAAATAAAGAAGGGGATTTCTCCCTTTTAATTTTTTTTTAACAAGTTCACGGATTAGGAGAGAGGACCTCTCCTCTAGTATAATTAACAAGCTTTCGGATTAGGGGAGATTCTCTCCCCTCTAATCTTCGTATGCATCGTAGGTGTAATGGCCTACTTCGGTCACTCCTACTTCGTAATCCTCCCCGTCTACGCTAATGACAAACTTTCTTGAAGGATGGTTTTGAGGGATAAAAATGTCTCTTGCGTCTTTTTCCTGTTTGTCTTTCTGTTTCATTGGATCTTTTCTAAATTCAAAGAAATCCCTCGCGGGTTGAGGGAAAAGAGCGTATGACAATATATCTTCTTCATCTTGGGTTAAATCTTTTATTTCATCCTTCATCTTATCCCATTCTTTGCCGATAGTGTCTGCTGGTCTTCCGATAATGACTTTTTCGTCGCCAATTGCGAGTTTCATTATTTTTTTGTCGATTGGAGCAGGCGTTCTGCCGTACAAGCCTTTGCAGAGATCTTTGACCTCTTTTATCACGACTTTGTACCTCTCACCCAGAAGAACGTTCATAGCCGCCTGGGTTCCTACAATCTGACTCGTCGGAGTGACCAGTGGAACCCATCCGAGCTCTTCTCTCACTTTTGGAATCTCCTTGAGTACATCTTCAAACTTATCCATAGCATCCTGTTTTTCAAGTTGGCTGACGAGGTTCGAAAACATGCCTCCCGGAACCTGGTATATGAGAGCTCTCACGTCGACTCTCTCCGCGAGATCAATCCAGTAATTTGAATACTTTTCTCTTATGGAATTGAAAAAAGATATCAGTTCAGGAAAGTATTTGTCTTTTATACTCGTGGGATTGTCCGTCTCTCTGAGCGCTTCGACGATACTTTCAGTTGTAGGCTGCGAAGTTCCTTGCGAGAGAGGGGATATTGCAGTGTCGAGATGATCCACTCCGGCTTGAGCCGCGGCGTAATAACTTATCGGGGCAAGACCGGCGCTGCAATGGCTGTGAAGACAAACCGGGAGTTTTATCTCTTTTTTCATCTTTGAGACAAGATTGAAAGCGGCGACCGGAGATATCAAACCCGCCATGTCTTTTATTGTTATGATATCAACTCCCAGGTCTTTTAGTTTTTTCCCGACATCAACAAAAGTATCAAGAGTGTGAACGGGACTTATGGTGTAATTTACCGCTCCTTGAACTATCGCCCCGCATTTTTTAGCCGTTTCTATGGACTTTTCCATGTTTCTGACGTCGTTTAAAGCGTCGAATATCCTGAAGACATCTATACCGAGGTCGAACGCTTTCTTCACGAACCTTTCGAGAATATCATCACCGTAATGCCTGTATCCCACGAGGTTCTGACCTCTCAAAAGCATTTGAAGGTGGGTTTTTTTCACTCTTTTTTTAAATTCTCTTATTCTGTCCCATGGGCTCTGCTTTAGGTATCTAAGAGCTGTGTCAAAAGTTGCCCCTCCCCACATTTCAAAAGACCAATAACCCATTTGATCCATTTTTTCGAGAATTGGAATCATATCCTCAGTTCTGAAACGAGTCGCCATCAAAGACTGATGAGCGTCCCTGAATACAGTCTCAGTTATTTTAACCGACATTTTCACTCCAGTCCGATCAAAGGTTCACCCGCTGTCACGCTCTGTCCTTTTGAACAAAATATTTCTGACACTTTCCCGTCAGCGGTGGCGTTGATAGCCGTTTCCATTTTCATCGCCTCAAGTTTTAAAAGAAGATCTCCTGTTTTCACATCGTCGCCTATTTTGACGTCTATTGACAGCACGGTTCCCGACATCGGCGCGGTCACTTCTTTTCCACCGCTAACACCCGCACTTTTTGTTTTTTGTCCGGCATCTTTTAACACGATTTCTCTCGGTGCGATCTGTGAAGGAGGAGGGATGTAAGGTTTGTTGACCTGTCCCGCCATTCTCAATATTTCCGGAGAAGTAATTTCCTCGACTTCAACTTCATATTTTTTCCCTTTGAATTTTATTTCGTATTTTCTCTTCATTTCTTCCACCCTCTCTTGAATGAAGATTTCTGGTTCATTACAATTTGACGCCGCGTTATTCCCCAAAGGTTTATGTCGCTCGTGTGAACAGGTTTAATGGAGAGAATTTTGCAACCAACCCTTTCGTTTTTAAAATACTCGGAAAGTGCGGCAAAAATCAAAACTATTTTTTCTTCCGTCAATTCACTCATTTTATCTCCTCTAAAGGGGCATATTGTCATGCTTTTTGGCCGGCAGAGAATCTTGTTTGGTCACGAGAATCGAAAGCGCACTTGCCAACCTCATCCTGGTTTCCTCTGGAAGTATTACCATATCGACCAATCCCCTCTTGGCAGCTTCATAAGGGTTGGTGGTAGTGTTCGTGTACTCGTCTATCAGTTCTTTTCTCTTTTTAACAGGGTCCGCAGTGGCTTGAATCGCTTTGTTGAATATGATGTCAACTGCGCCATCGGCTCCCATCACCGCAATTTCAGCTTGAGGCCAAGCCATGACGAAATCAGCTCCGAGGTCTTTGTTGCACATCGCAACAGAAGCGCCTCCATATGATTTTCTCAGGGTTATGTTAATTTTAGGAACCGTCGCCTCGGAATAAGCGTAAAGGAGTTTGGCTCCATGCCTGATTATACCGCCAAATTCCTGTGTTTTACCGGGTAGAAAACCCGGAGTGTCGACAAAAGTGACGATTGGAATGTTGAAAGCATCGCAAAATCTTATGAACCTCGCTGCTTTATCCGAAGAATTTATGTCGAGACAACCCGCCAGTACTTTGGGCTGATTGGCGACAATACCGATCGAAATGCCGGCTATCCTGGCAAAACCTATCACCATATTCTGAGCGTAAAGGGGTTGAACTTCAAAAAAATCTCCGTCATCGATTATTTTTTTTATCACTTCAATGACGTCGTAGGATTGTTTGCCTTCGGTGGGGACGATATACCTCAGATCCATATCCATCCTGTTGATGTCGTCGCCTGAGTTGAAATAAGGCGGATCGTCAATGTTGTTGGAAGGTATGTAGGATATGAGCTTTTTAACCATTTCAAAACATTCTTCCTCGTTCTGAGCGATAAAATGACCGTTTCCGCTGATGGCGTTGTGAGTATACGCTCCTCCTAATTCTTCCGAAGATACATCTTCCGCCGTAACGGCTTTTATGACTTTGGGTCCGGTTATATACATGTTGCTTACGCTGTCGACGAGAAAGACAAAGTCTGTCAGAGCCGGGCTGTAAACAGCTCCTCCGGCGCAAGGGCCAAGAATTACGCTTATCTGGGGAATTACACCCGAGCTTCTGGAATTCCTGTAAAATATCTGCCCGTATCCATGTAGTGAATCCACTCCTTCCTGAATCCTCGCCCCGCCAGAATCATTTATTCCTATTAGGGGAGCTCCCGTTTTAAGAGCCAGATCCTGAATCTTGGCGATTTTCAAAGCATGCATCTCTCCTAAGGCACCACCGAAAACCGTAAAATCCTGGGAAAAAACGTAAACGAGTCTCCCGTTTATGAAACCATAACCTGTGACAACTCCTTCTCCGGGAAGTTCTTTATCTCTCATTCCGAATTGCTCCGCTCTGTGGTGAACGAGCATGTCGGTTTCAATAAATGAACCTTTATCGAGGAGTAAAGAAATTCTCTCTCTCGCTGTTTTTTTGTTTTTAGCATGCTGCTTGACGGCTCTTTGCTCATCCAAATCGAGAACAATTTCTTTTCTGTCCACAAGCTCTTGAATGAGTTCGTTTATATTTTTCTTCACTCTACCCCCTTTCAGTCATTTTTTGAAACGAGTGCCGCGCTGACGAGTTTTCCTTCGTCTTCAAGTTTCATCAATCTGACTCCCTGAGTGTTTCTTCCTGTTTTCCTTATTTCTTTTACAGGTATCCTTATCACTTTACCAGTCTGGCTTATCAATATCAATTCGTCATCTTTAGACAAAGCCATTACGACCACGACATCTCCGTTCCTTTCGCTCGTGTTTATCCCTATTACTCCTTTTCCTCCTCTGTGGTGACGGGGATAATCTTCATCGTAAGTCAATTTTCCATAACCGTTTTCGCAGGCTGTGAAAATCAAAGTTTTTTCACTCAGACCCTTTTCTATCCTGACCATACCGACAACGTAATCGCCGTTATCGAGTTTGATACCTCTCACCCCAGCGGCTGTTCTTCCCATTTTTCTGATTTCTTTTTCTGAAAAGCAAATCGCCTTTCCTTTTCTCGTCGAAAGTAGGATCTCGTTTTCTCCGTTCGTGACAACCGCCCCGATAAGCTCATCGTCCCAGTCGAGAGAGATGGCTTTAATACTCTTCTTCTGCGGTCTGGAGAAAGCTTCAAGTGAGCATTTTTTCACGTTTCCCTTTTTTGTGGAGATCAATACGAATTTGTCGTTTTCGAAATTCCTGACAGAAAGCACGTTTTTAATGCTTTCTTTTGACAGATCCAGGATATTTGCAAGAGATCTTCCTCTCGCGTCCCTCGCTGCTTCCGGAATGTTGAAAACCCTCAACCAATGCAGTTTTCCTCTGTCGGTGAAACAAAGGAGGTAATCGTGGGTGGAAGCGACGTAGAGATCTTGAATGTAATCTTCAGAATAAGCTTTTGTGCCTATCACGCCTTTGCCGCCTCTAGCCTGTTGCCTGTAAGCGGATACCAAAAGCCTTTTAATGTAACCTTTCTTCGTCAACGTTATGACGACGTCTTCTTCCTGTATCAGATCTTCAATATTTACCTCTTCAAGCTCATCAAGCTTTATCTGAGTCCTTCGTTTGTCGCCGTATGTAGACTTAATCTGCCTGAACTCGTCTTTGAGTAGATTCAGTAAAAGTTGTCTTGATTCGAGAATCGCTCTGAGCCTTGCTATTTCCTTTATCAGGGAAAGGTATTCTTCTTCAATTTTTTTTGACTCAAGGGAAGTGAGTTTCGCTAGTTTCATGTCCAGTATCGCCTGAGCCTGAACCTGGGTCAGAGAAAATTTTCTTTCAAGGTTTTTACAAGCTGTTTCTGTGTCCGAAGATTTTTTTATTGTCTCTATTACGGCATCAATCTCTTCAATGGCTTTTTTCAGTCCTTCGAGTATATGAGCTCTTTTTTCGGCTTCGCTGAGCTCAAATTGCGTTCTCCTTTTGACAATGTTTTCCCTGTGTTTTAAAAAACGAACCAACATATCTTTCAAAGGAAGAGTCTTAGGTGTACCGTCGACAATCGAAAGCATAAGACAGCTGAAAGAAGTCCGCAGCTGAGTGTGTTTGAAGACCTGGTTTAGAACAATTCTTGAATCGGCGTCTTTTTTAATTTCAATAACTATCCTCAGTCCGTTCCTGTCTGATTCGTCCCTAATGTCGGATATTCCCTCAATTTTCTTTTCTTTTACCAAGTCGGCGATTTTCATTATCAGAGCAGACTTGTTTACCATGTAGGGGATTTCATCTATAACGATTTTTTCTTTTGAAGACTTTTGGGATTCTTCAATGTGAACTTTTGATTCGACTACAATCTGCCCTTTCCCGGTCGCGTATGCTTCTTTTATCCCTTTTGTTCCGACGATAATTCCCCCGGTGGGAAAATCAGGACCCGGTATTAATTTAAGCAATTTTTTCAAATCCATTTCGGGGTCGTCAACCAGAGCGATACAGGCGTTCATTACTTCGTTCATGTTGTGGGGAGGGATGTTAGTGGCTATACCGACGCCTATACCGGAAGAACCATTCAATATCAAATTAGGGAATTTAGTCGGTAAAACCACGGGTTCTTTGTGAGACCCGTCGAAATTGGGCACAAAATCCACGGTGTCTTTGTCAATATCCGCGAGGAGTTCAGCGGCGATCTTACCCAACCGAGTCTCTGTGTATCTGTAAGCCGCCGCGGAATCGCCGTCTATGCTTCCGAAGTTTCCCTGCCCTTCGAGCAGAGGATACCTGAGAGAAAAATCCTGGACCATTCTGACGAGGGTGTCGTAAACCGCGGCGTCTCCGTGAGGATGAAATTTTCCGAGAACTTCTCCGACAACTGTTGCGGATTTTTTAAAAGGCCTATTATGGTGCAGTCCGATTTCTTTCATTGCGTATAAAATTCTGCGGTGAACTGGTTTCAGACCGTCTCTGACGTCCGGAATCGCTCTTCCTATGTTGACGCTCATCGCGTAATCTATATAAGAGTCCTGGACTTCTTTCTCTATGCTGACTGGTTCCAAATTCTTAAACACTTTCTTCCCCTCCGTCATATGTCAAGATTTCTCACTTTGATCGCGTTCTGTTCTATGAATTGTCTGCGCGGTTCGACGTCGTCTCCCATAAGAATTGAAAATATTTCTTCAGCGTCTTCAGCGACTTCTACGCTGACCTTTTTCATTACTCTTTTTTCAGGATTCATAGTCGTCTCCCAGAGCTGTTCTGGATTCATTTCCCCGAGTCCTTTGTACCTTTGGACTCCTGAAATGTTCGTATCTTCATCTTGTATTTTTTTCAACTCTTCTTCGCTGAAAAGATATTTGATTTCTTTCGCTCCTTTTACCTTCACTCCGTACAAAGGCGGTTGAGCGATGTAAAGGCATCCGTTGTCAATAACCTGCCTTGCGTGCCTGAAAAAGAATGTAAGTAGAAGCGTCTTTATGTGTGCCCCGTCAATGTCAGCGTCAGCCATGATAATAATTTTGTTGTAGCGCAGTTTGGTTATGTCGAATTCCTCTTTTCCAATGCTGGTTCCCATTGCGGCGACTACTGTTTTTATTGCATCGTTGGAAAGTATTTTATCGAGTCTCGCCTTTTCGACGTTGAGGATTTTACCCCTCAACGGGAGAATAGCCTGAAAATGCCTGTCCCTACCCTGTTTTGCCGATCCTCCTGCTGAATCCCCCTCTACTATGAAAAGTTCGGATTTTTCCGGGTTTTCTTCTGAACAATCTGCTAGCTTTCCCGGAAGCGCATCCGACATCAGAGCCCCTTTTCTTCTTACAAGATCCCTGGCTTTCCTCGCGGCAAGCCTTCCTCGGGCTGCGTCAACCACCTTTCCAACCAGGGCTGAAGCTTCCTGCGGGTTTTCCTCGAAATACCTTGTCAAAGCTTCTCCGACAAATGAAGCGACCATTCCTTTTATTTCACTGTTCCCCAATTTGGTTTTTGTCTGGCCTTCAAACTGAGGCTGAGGGATTTTAACAGAAATTACAGCCGTCAATCCCTCCCTTACGTCTTCTCCGGAAAGAGAATCGAGATCTTTGACGGATTTTAAAAAATTCTCCTTTTTCGCGTAATCGTTTATAACTCTTGTCAGAGCCTGCCTGAAACCAGTCAGGTGCGTACCCCCCTCTTTTGTGTGGATGTTGTTGGCAAAAGAAAAAACAGTTTCGTTGTAGGTTCTGTTGTATTCAAAAGCGACTTCCATAGTCACTTTGTCCTGGACTGTTGAAAAGTAGATGGTTTGGTTTATCGGTGATTTTGCCTTGTCGAGGAATTTAATGAAATCTTTCAAACCTCCTGCAAAAGAAAACGACATTTTTTTCCCTTTTTCTCTTTCATCAGTGAGATCAATAGACAACCCGGGGTTCAGATAAGCTATTTCTTTGATTCTCGCGACTATTCTTTCGATAGAAAATACCGTTGTTTCAAATATTTCTGGGTCAGGAAGAAATCGAATAAGCGTACCCGTAGTGATTTTTGAATCCGATTCTGAAACCTCAATTTGGGTGACTGCCACTCCTTTTTCATATTTCTGGAAATATTTCTTCCCGCCTCTTTTGACTTCGACTGTCAGCCACTTAGAAAGAGCGTTCACGACACTGAGTCCTACGCCATGAAGCCCTCCGGAGACCTTATACGTCTGGCTGTCAAACTTGCCCCCAGCATGAAGAACTGTCAGGACAATTTCAAGTGCGGATTTCCCTTCCTGCTCATGAAAATCCACTGGAATTCCTCTGGCTTTATCCTCTACTGAAACCGAATGGTCTTCGTGCAATACCACAGAAATTTTATCGCCGTATCCCGCCATGAATTCGTCAATTGAATTGTCAAGAACTTCCTGTAAAAGATGGTGAAGGCCGTTTACGCCGGAGTCACCTATGTACATAGCCGGTCTTCTACGGACAGCTTCAATTCCTTTCAGCACTTGAATATGAGTTGAATCATAAGTGGCTTCGTTCTTTTTCATCCTTTCTCCTTATTAATTAAATCGAGCTTTCGGGTCGGTAAATTTGATCTTTGAAATTTTTTTATTCTGAGGCAGTTTTTTGTTCAATTTTGTCATGATCTCTTCTTTGAGGAATTCCAGCTGCTGTCTCCATACTGGATTTTCAACCTCGACGGTCAGAACTCCTCCTTTTGTGAATAGCGGTTTTGTATGAAGGTTGATTGGCGGTCCGATGGTTTCGCTCCAAAGAACTCCGGCGACGCCCTCTTCGGATTTATCGAAAATATTGCCCAATACATCAGCGATTATATCATTTACCCACAGAGTTTTTCTATACCGGTTTTTATCGGTTTTTGACAATTTTTTTTGCATTTCCATCGCTTATTTCAAAATAAGAGCTGACTTTATCTTCGGTTATAACTTCTCTGTCTGCCGATGCCAGAACAACCTGCGGATAAGAAGATATTTTTTCTTCCAGTTTAGTCACTGTATTTTTGTCGAGTTCAATAAAAGCCTCATCAATCATTATTACGGGGTATTCCCCCGCAAAAAATTTAAATATGTCGACTTCAGCTAATCTGAATAAAAACGACAAAAGCCTCTGTTGTCCTCTTGAAGAAAACTTCGACGCGTCTAGTCCGTTGAGAAAAAACACGAAATCGTCTCTGTGAGGTCCCTGTGTTGTGGTTATCAAATTCAGGTCTTTGTTTAAGTTCAATGCCAATTTTTCCGAAATTTCACCGTTTTTTATAGACGGATAATACTTCAAATCAACACTTTCAAAAGAAAACTTCATCTGTTCGAGAAGTTTCAATATATTCTCTTTCAGGCTTTCAATGATTTTGCCTCTTTCGCTGATTATGTATTCTCCGTACAAAGCGAGCATCTTGTCCCATGAAGTTATTTCAGCTTCCTGGCTTTCCTTGTTCCTGATTCTTTCAAGAAGAGCGTTTCTCTGCCTTAGGGTCTTGTTGTACCATCTTAAGGATTTGAGGTACTCGCCGTCGACAGAAGACAGCAGTATGTCAAGTGCTCTTCTCCTCTGTGCCGAACCTTGGGATACAACGTCAGCATCTTCAGGGGAGAACGGAATCACTGCGAGTTCTCCTATCAAATCAGATTTTTTGTCCAGCTGAGTCCCATTTTTCTTGAACTCCTTTTTTCTACCTGAATATTTGACGCTGAGAGATATCTCCTCGCCTTTTTTTTCAAAAACAACCGAAATTGAAAAACCCGTTGAAGAAAACCTCACGAGATCGTCTTCAAAAGCGTTTCGAAAGGATTTTCCATAAGAAATGCAATGTAGTGATTCGAGCAAGTTGGTCTTTCCACTGCCGTTGTCACCGTAAAAAAAATTGATCCCTCTTTCCAAATCTAAATCAGCGTTTTCGAAATTTCTGAAATTTTTCAGATGGAGCCGCTTTATAAGCAAATATCATTCCTCTTGGAGGAGATAGACAGGAACGAATATTTCAATACTGTCGATATCTGATTTCGGAAAATTCCAATCAGCCACGGCCAACCTTATCATTGACTGTAGAGAAGAGTCTGTTATCGTGCAATCTTCAAGGTTTACGGATTGAACTTTTCCATCTTTCATCACGTAAAAATGCAGGGTGAAACTTCCGTTTAGATCAGAGTTGGAGTAAAGCCTGCTCTTGTACAGTTTAGCAATTGTGTCTTTTTGCAAATCAAAATAGTATTCAAGTGATTCTGGAGCTCTGTTGCCTACAAGACCGCTCTCCCATCTTATTTCGGGAGTTTTGGGGCCACAAGAAAAAAACAAGGGAATCAATAAAAGTTGTATATAGACGTATTTCAAACCACACCTCCTTGCGCTTATTATATTATAACTGCTCTTAAACATCAAGGAAAACCGGACTGGTCAAAACGGTTAATGTCAAAAATTGTATTATAAACGGGTTTGGTCCACTTATCAAGAAAAAACCATGGTACGTTTTTTACAAATCACCCCCCCGATTTTAAGAGTTTTCACTTGAAAAATGTATGGTTAAGTTATAGAATAAAGAAAAAAAGGGGTTATATGCATTTAATAACGCTAATTCCAATATTTGTTTTATCGTGGGCTCCCGCGGGAAATTTTACTGGAGGTCAACTTTCACCCGCTGGTTTTCAGGTAGCTCTCCTCCAGAATGGTGAAATCGGGATTCTCGAAATTTCGACAGGTGCTTGGAAAACTCTGCCTGTTCCTGGTCCGGTTACACAGCCCTTGGCATGGTCCCGCGATTCAAAATTTATAGCTGTGGCAATCGAAACTGAGGGTGCATACGCTTTTGCGGTTTTGAATGTTGAGGATGGCAGTTCATTTACTTCGCAAAAATCTGGCATGATAAGATCAATCAGTTGGGACGCCACCGGAGAATATATAGCCGTAAGCTCACAAAACAATTCTGCTTCTGTTCCATGCACCACTTATGTATATCAATTCATACCAGTTGAAAACAAATTTGCACCCATACTTATATTTCCGGCCAGAGACCCGTATTTTCTGTCAGACGGCAACATTGCCTGCCTTGCCGGCAACCATCTTCCGCCAGTTAGAGCCGGCAACAGGAAACCGTATTCATTTACCAAGGGGTATGTCTTCATCTTGACGTTAGAAGGCAATTTAACCGCTAAAATAGAGTTGTTTGACGACCCTTGCATTTGGCAACTAAACATAGAAGGAGAGTGTGTTTACTCTGCCGGCAACAAAATTTATTACGCTCAAATATCATCTTCGGGCAAGACATCCGAGATCCTCTTGTCTCTCCAAAACGCTCTGATAAGCAGCAATTTGATGTCTTCGTTGATGATAAACCTCGGAAACGGTTATGTTTATTCACTCTGGGAAATAGGTTCTACGAAGATGCTCAGCGCGTATAACCCTTTCGACCCTTCGTATGAAAAAATAATCCTCACCGGTCTAAATTCAATTTCAACGGTATTTGAAAATCCCAACGTATGCGTTCTATCGGGAGACGCAAAAAAGGGCATATACGACTACCAGGGTAATTTCATACTTTCGTTCTCGGGTGAACCGACATTTTCAGCCGAAAATATAGGGGACGATCTTTCAGAAAGTTACTCTTTGTCAATTCAATGCTCAGATTTACCCGACCTTTTCGCGACAATTGAGACTTTGGATAAAAGTACTATAAGCTTTTTGCCGACTGTTTCTACACCCGCGTACCAGATCAGAGTAACCAGGTTTATCTCAGCAGGGCAGAGCATGTACAAGATTCATCTTGGTTCGTTCAACGATTCCGCCGAAGCTGAATCTCACGTACAAGAAATTCAGCAGTTGACGGGTAAAACAGTTGCAGTTGAAAACGAATAATACCGCATCAGAAATACAACGGGCAAAAAAAAGACGAGGTTTTAATTGCCAAAAAAAGTTTTTTTTTCTCTTTTAGTTCCCGGTTTGGGTCAGATACTTTGCAAGCGTTACGCCTATGGAATTTTTCTTTTTCTCGCTTTGACCATTACACCTTTTGTCGCTTCTCTCACGGCTGGTTCTCCCGATAACTTATACCTATTCAGTTTTCTTAACCCATTTCTTCTGCTCTCTGACAGCCTGATAAAAAATGACTGGACATGGGGCTTTGCAGTTCTTATAATTACAATTTTTTCAGTTCTGTTTTTTTCAATATTTGAAACCATCAAGTGGTGTAAAAAAAACACCCGTTAGTGTAACTGGTTAACACATCGGCCTTTCAAGCCGAAGAGTACGGGTTCAAGTCCCGTACGGGTGAAAAAAAGGGCGGATGAATTTTTGCATCCGCCCTATTCGTAACTATGAGAATATTTATATTTTTATTTCTGACAGCAAGCCAATATGTTCCTCAAGAAGGAAAGATCAAAGCCGTATGGCTTCCAGGAGATTTTTTACACGAAGTTCATGAATCTTCGGATTTTTTCAATACCTCCGAAAACCTAAACACAGTGATATTGCAAGTGGTGAAAAACGGAAAAGCTTATTATCCATCAACTGTTATACCCACTCATGAGAATATGGATTACGACCATCTCGACCTCGCTATCGCAGAATTTAAAGCCAGAGGATTCAAGGTCTACCTCTGGATGAACACGCTTTTAGCTTATTCCGGTTACACTTTACCGGACGATCCAGGTCATGTCCTTGATTTACACCCTGAATGGTCTGTCCTCGACCTTGCAAACTTCAGGACCAACAACGCTTTAATCCCTCTGGACTCACTTCTTGAAGAGGGTTATGAAGGCATATATCTAGATCCGTCAAATCCTCAGGTGGTATCTTTTGCCGTCTCCATCGCAAGAGAGCTCGTATCCAACTACAACGCAGACGGAATAATATTCGATTTCGTAAGATATCCTTCCGAGGATTTCCCCGCTAATTTTTTTGTAACATCCGCTGAAATGGATATCCAAGATTTGTTTGAATCTTCACCTCAAGAACCGAGTGTTCTATTAAACCAATGGCAAGCATACAGGTATGTATCTGGTAATTCATCAAGAATCGAGAATATCGACTCGATAATTTTCTCCCTTGTCAAAACCGTAAAGAATCTTAAACCGGACATGGTCACCGCCGCGACTTCATTTCCCGATGTCAACCAAACTTCTTTATCTTTAGGTCAAAATTGGCTTCACTGGAATACCGATTTCATATTTCTTTTCGTAGACTCTTTTTCAAACGACACGGTTTTTCTTTTCGAAGGAAAAAACGTCGTACTCGTCTCAAAATCGTTTATTTCAGGTGCTGAAGAAAGAACTTCCGGAACAGTCCGCCTTCTTCCCGGTACACAATATTCTGAAGTGTCAGATCTCTCAAACATTTTGCAGGTAGATTTCATCACCTCTTCAACTTGTCATGAAAGCCCAGAATTCAACCTTCCGTTTCCAATTGAAATCGATGAAAATTGCCTCTCGGCATTTCGCAGGATAGACGAAAAATACTACTCAATTTTAGATTCACTCAACTCTGCCGAAATTAGTTTCAAAGAGAACCTTTTATTCACCGCTATTTTCAGAGAAGACGCCGACATTTTCCAGATAAAAGAAGCGTTTCGTTTTCTTCAAAACGGAGCGAATCCTGAAGAAGTCTGTTACATGTTCAACTCAGGTCAATCACCCTTCTTAAACTGTCCCGACAATAAAGTGGTCTGCCTCAGCGATACAAATCCTCCTTTTTTCTTCCCTGGAGATGAAAAAAGCCACATCACACCCGACGGAAGAATCGGATTTTTCGCGCACTCGGTAGAACTATCCGATGAAACAAAATTTTTTTGGGAACTTGATAAAGAAGAGAAAAGAAAAGTTATTTTCTGGTCTCTGTTGCGTGAAATCGAAAACAACCGGGAATTTGACAATTCAACTCAACGGGAATAAAATCAATCATGCCCGTAAATAAAAGCGCAGTAGGTTCACAGACGATTTTTAATTTTATTTTATCAATCATCGCCGGATCGCTTGTATCTGCGTTAGTCATGTTCGTGGTTTCCAAAATTTCCTTGTTCTCTCTTTTTAAACTATCCGGAATCAACCCCTCCGACCTGAAAAAGTTTTTTATATTTCTGGCTTTGAGTTATTTTTTAATTTTTCTTCTTTCTCTTATCTGGTCTTTGATACTATCAAAATTCGCCGTAAAAATCACATACGGAAAATCAAAGAAAGACCGATTCCTGAAATTTTTCTTTCTGTCTTTTTTAACGGTTTTCTCGGTTACTTCCGGGCTTTCTTCAGGTTTTGTTTTTACCGATAACTTTATTGAACTTTCAGGTCTCAACCCTGAAAAAAAACAAATACCAGACCTTTACGGGTTGAATTTCGAATCCGCGTCAAGCCTTCTTTACGAAAACGGTCTTGACTCGATACCTCCCTCAAACATACACTTTACCTCTTTTAACGATCAAATTCCTGACAGTGTAATTATACGCCAGGACCCCCCGGCAGGAACTTATATATCCAATCCATCTCAAATTGAAATATGGATAAACATCCATTACGAAGAAACAGATGCTCCCCAAGATTCTTTCATAGTCGCTCCTCACCTTGTAGGCTTGCCCCTTGAAAGAGCTTTACAGATAATATCGTCAAAAAATCTTTCTTTCGAGGTTGAATCGGTTTTTTGCGATACTGTTCAAGAGGGTTGGATAATAGGCACTTTACCTGAAGGCGGATCACAGATTGTCCCCGGAGAAATGGTTAATATTTACGTATCTCTTGGAATGGAAATCATAATCGTCCCCTCTGTCGTACAAATGACCTTCAACGAAGCCGAATTGAAATTGAGAGAGTCAGATCTAACCATATACTTGGAGGGAGAAACCGCGGATCCGTCTCCCCCGAAAACAGTTCTGTCTCAAAATCCGGCGGCTGGAGATACTTCAATAAAAGGCGATACCGTCAGAGTCTTCGTTTCATCGGGCATACCCGACACCATGCAGTTTTAATCGAGCGTTGCTGTCTTTTTTTGAGACATCTGAGAATAGGCCTCTCCGAATAACACTTTCTGACAAGTAAGTTTATCTTAAACTTCTCACTCATTCACCTCATAGGCCACTTGACAAAATTAAATTTCCAAACAATTTTATTTTCGGAAAACAAAGGAGGCAAAATGATATACAATTTTATTCCAGTCGATCCGTACGAAGACATAAAACGGCTGAGAACAGGTATCAAAGCCGCCCTTGAGGAATATTACGCGGGTTACCCTCCATGCGTGATATACGAAGAAAACGATAAAGCTTCCATCAGATTCTTTGCTCCCGGAATGAGTTCGATGGAAATAACTGCCACCCCTGAATCTCTGACAGTTACCCTTGAAAGAAAAAAAGATGAAGTTTCACAAAAACTGAAGGAAGAAAGAGTTTTCGGCGTATTCAAGAGAACCGTCAATTTCCCTTTCAAGGTGGATACTGAAAAATACGACGCAGTTTACGGAAATGGAATTTTGACCGTGACCTTTGAGAGGGCAGAAGCCGATAAACCCAAAAAAATAAAAATAGGAGGATATGATGATAATAGACGATAAGCAGAAAAGCAAACCCACCAATACTAGAATCTGTAAACCAGCAACTGACATTGTTTCATGCGAAGATGGAATTAAGATATTCATTGATTTACCGGGTGCAGACGAAAACAGCACTGATATATCGGTCGAAAACAACATTCTAACAGTAAAAGCGGCTTACATTGATTCTTTTCCGCAGTCATTCAAAACGCTCCACAGGGAATTCGAAGAATGCGATTATCAAAGGGAGTTCACTCTTCCCAAAAATGTTTCAAGCGACAAAATCAGCGCTTCACTCAACGATGGCGTTTTGGAAATGTTCCTTCCTTTTTCAGAAGAAGTTAAGCCTAAAAAAATCGAAATAAAGAAAAAATAAAAGGAGGTCACCATGGCTCTTAAAAATTTGATTCCATGGCAGAGAGAAATTCAAAAGAACGAAAACGAAACCTCTCTGATTTCCTTTCAGAGAGAGATGAACAGGCTTTTCGACGATTTCTTTTCGGGATTCGAAAGCTTTCCTTCAATGAGGTCACAAGATTTTTTCCCGACCATCAACCTTAAAGAAGACAATGCTAATTTCACTGTCACCGCGGAACTGCCTGGAATGGACGAGAAAGACATTGAAATAACTATCAGCGAAAACACCCTGCAAATCAGTGGGGAGAAAAAAGACGAAACACAGTCCGAAAAAGCAAACTATCATTACATCGAGAGGAAATCCGGCTATTTCAAAAGAGTGATCGGTCTTCCGGCTGATGTTCAGTCGGACAGAGCTGAAGCATTTTTCAAAAACGGAGTCTTAGAGATAAAACTGCCTAAATCGGAAAAACCTGAAAACATCAAAAAAATCGCGATTAAAAAAGGTGACACTAAATAACCCGGTTCGAGAAAGCCATATCCCACCCTGCGAGATCGTCTCGCAGGGTTTACATTTGTTAAAAATATCTGGTATCATCCAAAGGTGATTTTAACTCTATTATTTTTTATCATAACCGGTTCAACCGTTCTTTTCGACATGTCTCATGGCCAGACCAATTATTCCTCTTACGACTTCATTGTCGATGAAAATGCTCCTATTCCGACTCCTTATCCTCCGGCAGGCCCCAATTCTTGGAATGGTCAGCTCTCTACATGGGCTTATGAACTCTACCTACAGGGACACCAGATAAGAATAAACGCTGATTATGTAACTTCTTCGACTTTTACAGGCGTGGACCTGTTCATAATTCCCGAACCCCAAGACACGTTCTTCGTCCATGAAATGGACGCGATTGAAAATTTCGTATTAACCGGAGGAAGCGTTCTCATAATTGCAGACCACAACAGTTCCGACAGAAACGGCAACGGCTGGGATTCACCGAGCATATTCGACGGCTACACTCAACCTCATATAACCACTCCGCCGGGAAACGACCCCGAGAGATTCATCAAACCGAGATTCGGCATGCATCTTCATGTCAAAGACGAAGACAACAACAGCATCACAGGCTCATGGACCAATGTGTCGAATTCTCCTGATGATCCCATAATACACGGACCCCATGGAAGAGTGGACACATTTACATACCACGTGGGAAACGTATTTTCTGTTTTCCCCGGAGTGAATCCATCTCTCGACTCACTCACTGGAAGAATATGGAAAAATGGTTCTCCCCAGGACACGACTTTGGTAATCGTCGTGACTTGCAGAGCTGGAGATGGAAAAGTAGGAGGCGTCGGCGATTCTTCTCCCTGCTGCGACGAAAGCGGACCTACGTCTCATCCAAACAACTGGACAGAGCATGACAACAGAATACTTTTTCTCAACCTTTCTTGCTGGCTTCTTGAAAGCAACACTTTCGTCGAAGAACATCCTGCGCGAGACCATGCTTTGTATGTCCAAAACGGCGTCATTTTCAAGACATGGCTTTCAACTGAATTTTTGAATTTGCACGATATCACAGGTAGAATCGTCGCTGTCGTTCACCCTTCAAACACAGATCAAAACTTAACGATCTACCAGCTTCCCGCGAGCTTAAAACCTTCCGTATATTTCGCTTCTTCACCGGATATGGGAACTTACAAAATCAGTTTTTTACGGTAGGTCATTACCCGAAAATTTTTTCGTTGAAAAAATACAAAATCAGTGCTAAATATAGATAAGAAAATGATATAATATATATTTATACAAAGGCAGAAAGGAGGCCATCGTGAAAAAGTGGCATTTTTTCCTTTTATTAGGGTTGATTCCGTTATGCTCATTTGCCGACAATTTTGGAATTCACACTCAACCCAGGTATCATATAGTGTCTCCGGGAGATTGTCTTTGGAACATATCCCATCATTACTTGGGCAATCCTTATAGATGGCCTGAAATTTGGGAAGTCAACAAGCCACAGATCAGAGATCCCCATTGGATATATCCAGGTCAGAAATTTTTGATTCCAGCCATTGAAGATATTTTCACTTCTTCGGAGCTTTTTGAAACACCTCCGCCTATCGAAGTTGTTCTGATAGATGTACCCCAACCTGTGGTCGCTTACGAGATGTCTTTTAGATGCGGATATATTTCAAAACAGCCACATCAATTCACCATGCACATCGTCGATTACTACGACAGAGAAGTACCGCAGTTGAGCAAAGGATTTCAAGTTTACATCGACGGCGGACAAAACGACGGAATATACGAAGGACAGTTCCTTTTGGTAGAACGGGAAATGAATTCTGTCAGCGACCCCGCTACGGGAAGAGACTTCGGAAAACTTATATACCCGATAGGAATATTAAGGGTTTTGGAATCTGACGACGATATCAGCCGTTGCCTAATACAAGACATCTATGAAATTGAATTGGAAATTGGAGACGGCGTTTCGGTTTTCGAAGCTCCTGTCCTTCCGACAGAGAGCCAAATGCAGCTCACCGACGTCGATCTGACAGGTCAAATCGCCGAGGTCTTTAACTATGTCGGAATAGTCAAAGATGTTTCTTTCGTCTATCTAAACATCGGATCCGACAGAGGCGTCAACATCGGCGACGTGTTTGAAATCCTCATTCCTTCGGAAGAAATCTCAAATCCCACTACCGGCGCGAAAGTTATCATTCCAGAGAGACCTTCAGGATATCTGCAAATTTTAAACGTTCAAAATGAAACATCTTCCGGTTACATTTTCGGGATTAACAGTCTTGCTGAAATTCAAAAAGGCGATAAAGTAAAACTCGTCGTCAGAGCCGGTATTTAAATAATTATTAAATCAGGGGAATTGATGACCGAAGAAAAAAAAATTGATCTGCTGAGAAAAGTCGCCCTTTTCAGAGGTTTGAACCGTGAAGAGATTATTGAGCTTTTAAAGAGGGCAAAACTTAAAATTTTTTCACAGGGCGAGACGATTTTCAACGAAGGCGAAAAAGGCGATTCAATGTTTGTCATTATTAAAGGGAGAGTGAGGATTTCCACTATAATTCCGGGAGTGGGCGAAGAAGCCCTCGCTATTTACGGACCTGGCGAAATAATTGGGGAAATGGCTCTCGTTGAAGCTTCCAAAAGATCAGCTACTGTTACAGCAGAAGAGGAGACCGAGACAATCGGTTTCAAAAGAGAAAAACTCATCGAGTTCATGCAGGAATACCCAGGCGCCGGAATAAATATACTGTGGGTTCTCGTGAGAACTTTAGCTGAAAGATTGAGAGCCACAAACGAGCGGCTCAAACCAATTTTCGCTCTCGCGAAGACATTTTGAGAGGTAAGTTCAAACTTCAAGACTTCAAAAAGCGCAAATCCGAAAACAGGAAGATTTGCGCACTTACGGCTTATGATTTCTGTATGGCTCACTGGCTCGGGCAGACTGATATTGATTTCATTTTAGTTGGAGATTCCGCGGGAATGGTCGTCTTCGGCGACGAAAACACGCTTTCCGTGACCGTTGACGATATCGTAAAATTTTCGTCCGCCGTCAGAAAGGGGTCCCCTGAAAGTTTTATCATAGCCGACATGCCCTTTCTTTCCTACCAGCTATCAAGCGAAAGAGCAGTTGAAAACGCCGGCAGGCTTATTGTTGAAGGCCGGGCTGACGCTGTTAAAATCGAAGGAGGATCGGGAGTATTTGACAAAATTGAAGCCATATTGAAAGCCGGTATTGCGGTCCAGGGTCATCTCGGTTTGACGCCCCAGTCGGTTTCGAGATTTGGCGGGTACAGAGTTCAAGGGCGAAGCGAAAAAGACGCAAAGATAATTCTCGAAGACGCTAAAAAGCTCGAAGATCTCGGAGTCTTCAGCATAGTCCTCGAATTCATTCCCTACGAACTCGCCGAAATAGTAACCAAGTCTCTGAAAATACCTACCGTAGGGATTGGAAGCGGTTCCGCCTGCGACGGACAGATACTCGTGACGAACGATATCTTAGGCTTGACCCCTTCAGGCGGACCCAAGTTTGCCAGAAAATATGCCGATTCAGCCCAGACTATAATCCACGCCGTTTCTAATTTCATAAAAGATGTTAACTCAGGAAGCTACCCTTCAGAAAAAGAAACAGTTCGGACCGATCAGGAAAAATCAGACGGGACAAAAAAATGAATGTAGATTTTCTCTCCCTTTCCGAAAAGGAGATGGCTGAAAAACTTGTTCAAAAATTGCTCGAAAAAAATTTGATCAAAAAAGAAAACCTCGAGAAGATACAAAGGCATTCAATAATATCTTCACAGAATATCTTGGCGGCTTTAGTCCAGACAAAAACAGTATCTGAAGAAAGCGTTTTCGAGAATTTCGCCGAACTTATTGGATTACCTTTCATCCATATAGACCCTCTTTCACTCGACCTCGAAATAGTCACCGGAGCGATACCCCAGAAATATTCCAAGCACAACAAAATCGTCCCCCTCTCCCGCGAAGGTGATAAATTGACGGTGGCTTTCAGCGATCCATCTGTTTTAAAGCTGAAAGACGAAATAGAAAACCAACTTCACACGAATTTGAAATTCGTTTTAGCCAAACCCTCGGATATAGAAAAAGTCATTGAGGGTTTTTTCTCTTTTCATTCGGCTTTAAAAGCCGCGGAATCGCTTTTGCGATCCGGCACTCTCGAATCTAAAAATATTTTCAACAAGGAATACTTGAGCCAAACCGAAACAGAAGTCCAACCCAACATCAAACCCATAGTCACCGCAGTCGACAATCTTTTTTCATACGCATTCGAACAGAGAGCTTCAGATATTCATATAGAACCTAAGAGAAACCTCTCGCTCGTGAGAATGCGAATCGACGGAATTCTTCACGACGTTCATGTTATCCCGAACATAGTTCATTCAGCTATTGTCTCCCGCATCAAGATTCTTTCAGGTCTTGACATTTCACAAAAAAGAATACCCCAGGACGGAAGGATAAAGAAAAAATACAAGGAAAACGAACTTGAAATTAGAATCTCGACTATACCAACCGTGTTTGGAGAGAAGGTTGTCATGAGAATATTCGACCCGGATGTCTTGCTTCAAAACATAGACGACCTCGGATTTTTCGAAGACGACATGCTTCTCGTCAGGGAGTTTTTAGGTCACAACGAGGGAATACTCCTGTTGACAGGACCCACGGGAAGCGGAAAGACGACGAGTCTTTATTCCCTTTTAAAAGAGCTTTCCAGACCAGAAGTAAACATCGTCACAATAGAAGACCCCGTAGAACTCGTTTATGAAGATTTCAACCAGATACCCGTGGACAATAAATCCGGCATAGGTTTTGCCAACGCCTTGAGAAATGTTCTAAGACAGGACCCCGATATCATAATGGTCGGCGAGATCAGGGATACCGAGACAGCCGAATACGCCATACAAGCAGCTCTCACAGGTCATCTCGTTTTTTCGACTCTCCACACAATAGACGCGCCTTCTGCCATATCGAGAATGATTAATCTCGGAATACCGAAATTCTTGTTATCGAGCACACTGATAGGAGTTATTGCTCAGAGGCTCATAAGAAAAAATTGTCCGTATTGTTCGGAGGATTTTTCTCTTCCTCCCGAAGCTACGCAAGCTCTTGAGATTGCCACCGATTCTCTCTCTCAAGCCAACTTGAAAATCGGAAAGGGCTGCGTTCAGTGCAGAGGAACCGGTTTTCTGTACCGAACAGGCATATTTGAAATACTCAAGGTTACACCCGAAATAAGAAAACTTATTGTCAGGGGAGAGAGCCTCAACTCGATTAGAGGCGAAGCAAAAAGAAACGGCATGAGAAACCTGCGCGAAGCCGCCACGGCGAAAATGCTGTTGGGAGAGACCTCTTACAAAGAGGTCTTCAGGGTTACCGGTTCTTCGCACTACCTGGTCGAAGATTACTGAACTTTTTTAAATTCTCCACGGCTTTTTCTTTAACTTCAGGGATCTTCAACTCATCTGCCAGCGCTAGAATTTCATACGCTTTTTTATCCGGAAACGAATTTTTTCCCATCAGCAGGTATAGCTCTAATTGAGATGATAGCAAAATCAGGAGCAAATATTTTAATTTCAATTTTCTGATAATATTTTCGGCTTCTACCGAATACTTTTCTGCTTCTTTATACTTTGACTGTTTCATGTACAAGTCTGCTAAATTGCCGAGAACTATCCCCCTGCCTTTGATGTCTCCAATTTTCTCTTTAATAGCAAGAGCTTCAGAGAAATATTTAACGGCGTTTTTGTAAGATTTTGTGTTTATCATCAAAATTCCCAAATTTGCCAAAACCCTTGAAACATCGAGCATTTCTCCGAATTTTCTGTTCAAGTTCAGGCTCATCTTCAAATATCTTTTAGACTTTCTGTAATCTGGAATGTTCAGATACAGAAGCCCCAGGTTCAGGTATATTTTAGCCACTAAATTCTGTAAACGTCTCTTTTTGTAAACAGCAAGACATTCGCTTAAATATTTCAATGACTTATTGTATTTTTTCTTTTCAAAAAGAAGATAGGCTATGTTGAATTTTATGCGCGACACAATTATTTCATTTTCCTTGTATTTAGCCACGACATTAAGCCCCTCCGTGTAATAATACATTGCTTTATCGTACTCTCCCTTGTCCGAAAACACGTTGGCGAGATTCGATAAGACTTGGGACATAAAAATCGGATTGGATTTAACTGCTTTGTTTTTTAAAGCTTTTTGCAAATACAAAACTGCTTTGGTGTAATCGTTTTTATGATAATAGTTTGTGCCGGTATAAAAGTCGTAATTTAATTTCTTAAATTTGTCATTTTTCAGCAGATTCATTTTGACCGCAATTTCAAGCGTATCCTGAGACCTGTCGAATTGACTTAACACCGTGTAATAATTCGAAAGAACAAAAATCGAGTCGGATAATATAGATTCGATCTCGCGTTTTCTTTTTCTGTCAAATCTACATTTTTTATGCTCTCTTTTAAGATTACGCACAACGCCCAAAAGAATGGTTTTTGACTTTTTAATGTCTCCGCGATTTTTTGCCATTTCAGATATTTTTAAATCTACTCGGTAGTGACTGAGTTGGTTTCGTTTTTTTCTCATGCATTCTTTTGATTTTTCATACATTTCCAGCGCTTTTTCGTAGAGGTATCTTTCTTTCGCGTAATCTCCAGCTTTTTCAGACCATTCAGCGCTCCTGTTCCAATTACCGGCACCCATGAAATGATGGGCAATTGTCTCGAAGCAAGACTTTTTATGGCCTCTTTCTTCAGCAAATATTCTCGCTATTTTTTCATGTCTTCGTTTTTTATCCGTTTCGAGCATTATTCCGTTTAAAGTTCTTGAAACCACATCGCTTTTCATTTTTAGAAAGTGTTTTTCCTTTCGGATGAAAAAACCTTTTCTTAATAGTTCATCAACTGAATTTTCGAATTCTGATCTCTTTGTTTCTTGCACAAGAGATATTATTTTTTCATCTATACGGTCAATAAAAAGTGAACAGGTCAAAACCAAATCTTTTGAACTGCTGCTTAACTCGTCGGCTTTTGCTACTATTACATCCTTGATGTTCACCGGAAGGGATTTTGCATCAGTTCTCAGAAAAGCAGTACTGCTTCGGGTGCTGATCCAATTGTTTTTTAAAAGATAATCGCAATAAGTCGATATAAAAAATGGATTCCCGTTTGTCGCTTTATAGATAAAATCCAACAGAGATTTTGAAGAATTTACTTTCAAGACAGAGTTAATGAGGTTTGAAGTCTCTTTTTTGTTTAAATTTCTCACCGTGATTACGGTCGCTTTCTGCTCTATCGAACTCAAACACTTTCTCTCCGACAAGTTGCCTGAATGCCTTGAAATGAGTATCATCAAAATCTTTAAGTTTTCTGAATACTCAATAACTTCCGACAGTATTCTGCATGAAAGCTCGTCGATGTTGTGAGCATTTTCAATTATTAAGATATTTTTCCCCGAAAGACTAATGCCTCTCAACACAGCTTTCAAAGACCGAACCGCCCGTGAAATCAATGTTTTATAATCCATGTCTGCAGTTAATACTTTGTGCGTACTTGTCAAAAACATGAAATAATTCACGTCACGTTTTACTTCTTTTAATTCTTTGAAAATTTTTGTATTTTCAGAGTTTTTTGTCTTTCTTAAAATGTCTTTATACTTTTTTTCAAATGATTTCCCGTTGCTTGATTCCTGTGAAAACAAATTATTGAAAAGCTTTGTGACAACGGAAAAATCTATTGCTTCCGACTTTTCTAATTCGACAAAGACCGGATCTTTTATTTTCCTTGTCTCCAAAACTTTCTTTACTAACGTAGATTTCCCCGATCCTTCCTCTCCGTTCATGCAAAGGATCTGAAATTCGCCTTTTTGATAGAAACTTCCGATTTTTGTGGTCAGTTTACGGACAAGTTCCTTCATCCCTATGAATTCATAGGTTTTTAAAATTTCAGGTTTTTTTGAGTTTTTCAAAGACCAAAATTTCACTTTTCCGTTGATGCCTTTGAAATTTTCTTCTCCGACAAAATCGAAAACATACTCTCTTCTGCTGAAATCGCACAATTCCTGGTCCACTAAAATTTCACACTCACCAGCCCTTTCCATAAGTCTCGCGGCGAGGTTTATTTTTTCACCCACGATTACATATTCGGTTTTTTTTTGGTTTCCTATCAGCCCTGTGAAAGACTGTCCCAGGGTCATACCTGTTTTAAAAGAACCTTTCTTTGAAATGCTCAAGGCAAAATCGCACGCCCTTTGAAAAGACCCTTCTTTTCTGATTGGAGCTCCGAAAACTGAAACGCTTATAAAACCTTTGTCTCCTCTGCTGAATCTAGTATAACAATCGAATTTATCTGTGATTTCCGAAATTTTTTTCACAAATTCAATAACTGAATATTCCCCGGAATTCTGAATGAATACTGCAACAACGTCTCTGAATTCGTTTTCAAGATTCTTCTTTCTGAGGACGCGGGAAGAGAATGTTTCATCGTAAAAATCGTTTTTATTTTTTACCAATGATTTTACAATCACATTTTTTTCATACCCCTGTTTGTTTCTGTGATTTTTCATATGTTCTTTAAAAAATGCCTCGAGATTTAATTTGCCGGGGATTGAGTTAGAACCGGTTTTTATGGCTTTTAAAACCGCGTCTCCAGAGCAAAAAAAAGCGTTTTGGAATTTGTTTCTCGCTATAATCCAGTCGATTTTGCCATAGGAAAATCCTGCTCTGGCTGAAATATTAGCGCAAACTTTCTTCAAAAATACAGGTTTAATATTTTTTGTTTTTACAAAAGCCTTTTCAATGTCTACAAAGGCTTTCTCGATATCGCAAAATTCGGCTGGGAATATCGATATAAAGGAGTCGCCTTCAATGCAGGAAACAAAACCTCTGTTGCGGTAAGTCGAATTGAAAAAAGGCGAATAAAACCTGTCGAGTAAATAACTCAACCTCTCCGCTCCTATGCTCCCCATAGCCATAAGGTGTTGCGTTATTCTCGTGAAACCGGCTATGTCGGCATAAAATACTGCTCCCTCAAAACTTCCTGCGTATTCCTTATTTTTCAAGCGGTCTGAAACAAATCCGGGGATTAAAGCGAAAACACCATTGGGTAAATTTTCATTTTTCACCCTTGAATTCTAACCTCGTTCTGACATAATTTCATTATTTTATTGAAAATAGGGATCAAAATGAAATTCAGGGCATTAAGTTAAGAATAGAGATTCCTGATTTTGGAAAGATGAACAGAAAAACCCTTCTCAGATTTATACAACGATTTTTTTACCTGTAAACAATCCGGAAAAACGCTTTATCAAGCTTATTGTTGTGTTGGGACGTCGAAGTCAAAATTAGGGTTGCTAAAACACTCGTGGAGTTTATTTTCGATTCATCCAAACAAAACACCAACCTCCCGTCAAATTCTTTTGAAACATATCTTCCAACCGAACCAGACGAATAATGACCCGATAATGGAAATCAACACCGATCGAAAATTTTCTGCAGGGGAGAAGCGAAAAAGGAAATCGCTCCAAAAAACTGAAGAAATTCAAGGTATCGAAACAGTTGAAAATAACTTCAAAGCGAAATAGTGATAGCCCTCAGGCGACAGCCATCAGAATTATTGCTATAAAACCGGTAAAAAATCTTGTCGCTATTTCATGGTTAAAAAGTTGTGACTTGTCTGTCCAAATATGACAAGTTTTCGAAAAAAATCTTTTTTCCAATTTATGATACTTTTGATGACATTTTCGCTATTTCTCTTATAATATGCTTACACAAGCCAAAGGAGGAACAGTGAAAGTTAAACTGACGTTTTTTTTGGTTTTGGTTTTTTCTTCCCAATTCTCTTTTTCTCAGACGATAATAGACCACAATTGCATGAGTGTTGACGAAATCCCAACTTACTGGATTTCTTATGTCAAAAACAACGCCAAATGGCATTACGCCCACACTTCTCACGGCAGTCAGCTGACGACGGGCTTAGAAGAGCTTGAAATTATAAATGCGGTTTACGCCGTCGATATAGGATGGTGCGCGCTTCCGAATTCACCGGGAGACTTCTGCATCCACGACGGACAGAGGTATGACGATTACGTAACGCCTGAAATGTATTGGCAAACGACAGACGGAATGAATGAAACGCGAGCTGTATTAAACGGCAATTCATCTTTGAATTTTTCCGGATGGGCATGGTGTTGTCAATGCGACCACTACACTGCCGATTCTGTGCAGACATACCTTGACTCAATGAACAGGCTTGAACAACAATACCCCAATGTAACGTTCATATACATGACCGGAAACGCTCAATCGACGGGAGACGACGGGTACAACAGGCATATGAGAAACAACCAGATCAGGCAGTATTGCCAGAACAACGGAAAAATCCTTTTTGATTTCGCTGATATGGATTGTTGGTGGTACAACGACACCACAGAACTGTGGGAACAAAACACTTACTATCACAACAGCCAGTACATACCGGCCGAACATCCGGCTTACTACGGCGACTACAACGGTTCTCACACGGGATACGAAAATTGCCTTCACAAGGGAATGGCTGTCTGGTATATGTTCGCGCTCCTTTCCGGGTGGACTACAGGAGTCGAAGAAATCCCCGGAGAAAACTCTTTGATCTATGAATTGAAAGTGTACCCGAACCCTTTCTCCTCCTTCGTAGACATATCTTTCATAACCTCAAAAAGTGGCTGGGTAGAGGTTTGTATTTCAGATGTGTCCGGTAGAAAAATCATAAATCTTCTGAGAGGCAATCTCGAGGAGGGCAGCTACTCGGTTACTTGGTCGGGTGATGATTTTTCAGGAAAAAACCTTCCATCGGGTATTTATATATACAAAATTACCGGGGGGGATGCTCTGGTCGCTTCCGGTATATTGAAAAAATTTTAACAAAAGAGGATCCCCATACCGGTAACTATATTTTTCCGGTAACGTAACTGACATAAATATTTCTGATCAACTTCATTAGAATCATTTACAGGAGTAAAAACAAAGTGGTATCTACGCTTTGTTTTTTTCCGCAATGAATGTTACAACAGAGTCCCTAATTCCCGTGTAACTCTGCAGGATCTGTTTTTCTTTCGATGATCCGAGAATCGACGAATATCCTCTTTATGACTGGCAGGCCAGTGACTCTCTTATTAGATCGACTTTAAGCTCTCACGGTGTTCAGGCGGTGCTCTTTGTATGCGGAATGCGGGTAGATACAGTCCAAGGGCGGGAATTACTCGAGAATTGGGACTCTGATGGCCGCTTGATAGCCAATCATACTTACTTCCATTTTTATTATAATTCTTCACGAATCACTCCAGAAACCTTTATTCAGGATATTGTCAGGGGCGATTCCGTAATAATTAACTACGGGAACTACACAAAACTGTTCAGGTTTTTTTATCTCAAACAGGGTAACACGAAAGAAAAGATCGACGCAGTTCAGGTTTCTTTAGACAGCACCGTTTACTGGATCGGTCATGTATTGATTGACAATTCAGACTGGTACATCGACAAAAAACTTGAAGAATAACTCTAAGAAAACGCTGAAACGGATCTTTCGGCGTTCAGGGATTTCTATATATCCCACTTTAATGAAAGAGCTTTTTTTACGATCATTTAGCATTCGATTTGACCGGAAGAAGAATACCCCACGTGATTCTGCTTCACCACAACCTCACTTCAGCTCTTTTTCTCGACGATCTGATTCAGAATTTTCTATCCGAAGATTGGGAGATTGTTCCGCCGATGAAAGCTTATCAGGATAGTGTTTATTCAAAAAGGCCCGATATAGTTCCCGTGGGTGAAAGCATTGTCTGGGCTTTGGCGAAAGAGACAGGTCGTTACGAAGAAAGATTGAGGTACCCCGGTGAAGACGGTGCATACAAAAGGACAATATGGATTCACTCGGACTTTGACGCACCACCTGCGGGTTCGGTTTTATGAAGCATTAAAGTGGCCCATGAATATCCGGTCTCCGTCTCATTCCAAAACCGCTTTTATCCTTCTCACTCCTGATGAAGACGATTGTTCTTTTACGATTCTAAACTTACCGATTTCACCTGTATTCTGTACGTGAGGACCTCCGCAGACCTCTTTGGAAAAATCTCCGATTGTGTAGACCTTGACTTTCTCCGAGTATTTATCGCTGAAAAGCGCTATCGCTCCAAGTGATTTGGCTTCTTCAAGGCTCATCATTTCTTGAATGATGGGGAAATTTTTTTCTATAACTCCATTTACTATATCTTCGACTTTATTGATCTCTTCCTCTGTCATTGGTTTCGGGTGTGAAAAATCGAATCTCAACCTTTCCGGAGTTATGTTCGATCCCTTTTGTGCCACGTGATCCCCCAGCACAATTCTAAGAGCTTGATGGAGAAGATGCGTGGCGGTGTGAAGTTTTTTTGTCTGTTCACTCGCGTCAGCCAATCCTCCCTTGAACCTCACTTCACTGCCTGATCTGGATAAATTTTGGTGCTTTTTATATGCTGTTTGAAATCCTTCCAAATCCACTTCAAGCCCTTTTTCGCTTGCCAGCTCTTCTGTCATCTCTAGCGGAAAACCGTAAGTATCGTATAGTCTGAAAGCTATTCTGCCGGGGATTATTTTATTTTCGCTTTTTTCAATGTTCGGAATTATTCTCGAAAATTCAGCCATGCCCCTGTTCAGACAGTGCCCGAATTTTTGTTCTTCTTCGGTTATCTCTTCGACTATGAATTTCTTTCTTTCTGAAAGTTCAGGGTAAACCGGGTTTGTCTCAATTATTCCGTCGGCGAGGATTTCACCGATTCCGCTCTCGATTCCGATCGAAATCGCGTATCTCATGGCTCGTCTTATCAACCTCCTTACAATGTAACCTTGGTCGAGATTTGAAGGTTTAACTCCTAGATCATCGCCTATTATGAAAAATACAGACCTTATGTGGTCTGTTATGATCCTCATGGCTTTAGTGTCTTGTTCGTTCAAACCGTATTTTTTCCCGCTCGCTTTTTCAAGATCTAATATCAGCCCTTGGTATTTTTCTGTTTCGTAGACCGTGGAAAAACCGTTCAAAACCGCCGCGGTTCTTTCAAGCCCCATGCCAGTATCCACGTTTTTTACTTTAAGTGTCTCGTAGGAGTTTTCTGCCGTTTTGTTGTATTGCATGAACACGTCGTTCCATATTTCAAGGTATTTTCCGCAGGGGCAACCGGGCGAACATTTCTGGGAACATGGGGGTTTCAGAGTGTCATAGAACATTTCGGTGTCCGGTCCGCACGGTCCGGTTTTACCTGCGGGTCCCCACCAGTTGTCTTTTTTCGGCAAAAAGAATATGTGGTTTTCTTTGACACCGCAACTCTTCCAGATCTTCGCCGTTTCTTCGTCTCTCTCTGATACTTCGTCGCCCTCAAAAACCGTAAAATACAGCCTGTCGCTGTCCAGAGAAAGCCAGTTGTTCGAAGTAAGAAATTCCCAGCTCATTTTCACGGCTTCTTCCTTGAAATAGTCTCCAAGAGACCAATTGCCGAGCATTTCAAAGAATGTCAGATGCTGTCCGTCTCCGACCTCATCGATATCGCCTGTCCGGATACATTTTTGCCAATTGCACAACCTTTTCCCCGAAGGGTGTTTTTCTCCCACGAGATAGGGCACCAAAGGGTGCATTCCGGCGGTTGTGAAAAGGACTGTAGGGTCGTTTTCGGGAATAAGAGAAGCTCCAGCTATGTGAGAGTGACCGTTGATTTTAAAATAATCGATATAAGCTTTTCTCAGGTCTTCGATTTTCATCTTTTTTCTTTTCCTCCGCTTTCAATAGAATCCGCGTTTGGATTTACCCTGAAAATCCTTTTATCAGGCTCAAAACTCACTCCAAGTTCAGGGTCCATAGGCCTGTTTTCACCGGTAAGGTTTATTCCGCAGTTTGGACAAGTCCTCGGAACTGATCCCGAAAATTCCCAGAGACATTCCGGGCAAATATGCTTGGATCTATCCCTTACAAAATCGACAATTTCATTTGATGTAAGCCAAAAGTCGCTGTTCCTGTCAGCTTCTCCCCTGAAAGCTCTCAACAGGATCGGAGTCAAAACCCTTTCTCCCACCTCTCTGTCTTCTTCTGAAGCGGTTATTACGAGTCTCTTTCCTCTGCTCGTCATGTCTTCGACGAAACCTCCGGAATGACAAGCGTCGAGGAAGATGTAGCTTTCTAGATATTCAGGTATCGCCGCGTTTAACTCGTCGTCGAAAATATCGCCACCATCATCGTCGGCACTGTAGGGACAAATACTCTCGTCAAAACCGTCTTCTTCAAGAGTTCCGCTTGAGAACCGCTTTCTGTCACCGTGTCCGCTAAAAAAGAATACAAATTTATCTCCTGGCATACCTGCGCTGGCAATATTGGAAATGGCGGTTATAATATTATTTTTCGTTGCGTTTTCATCGGCTAGAAAAATTGTGTTTTCAGCTTTTATAATGCCGTTTTTCACCAGTAGGTCGTAAAATTCCAAAGCATCCTGTGTCGCCCTGTTCAGGGAAGCTTCGCCGGGATAACCGCTTATTCCAACTATAACAGCCCACGTTTTTCCCTGGCCATCTCGTGTCTGTACAAAATTATCCTCTATCAGTCTTGAACTTATATCATACCTGCACCGGTCCCCTCTGCCGTATGAATAAACTTCCGCCAAATAATATTCGCCTGGGTTGACCCCAAAAAGAACTGTCTCGTCGGAAGCCATATCGGTTGGATTTTCAGACCCTTCGGACCTTCTGTAAAAACGCCTGCCACTGACGAAAAGGTCGACGTCTCTGTCCCTTGAACTTTCTCCTCTTACTGTCACTGCGGCAGTTCCATTCTCTTCAAAACTCAAACTGTATAGTTTTACTCCTTCAAAAGGGGGTCTTACCGTCCCCGTCGATTGCTCTCCTGTTTTTATCTGTTCTATCGTGTCGAGATCAACATAGCCAAAAGAAATATCTATATCGGATTCCCTCTCGTACAGCATGGGCATCACGAACACCGTGTCTCTCCGGTCAAGCCATATTGCAGCTATTTCAGATGGGTTCAGCGTGTTGAACTTAAGTTCTGTCTCTCCATATCCGTCAAACAGAATCATGTCGACGTCTCTTTTTTCAAAGGACATTGTCTTGAAATAATAAAATCCTTCCTCGGTAGTTGTGACACCGAAAATATAAGGATTGTCAGGCTGGATTCTTTTTGTGAAATCTGAAGATAAAACAGACATGAAAGACGTGACTTCTTCGGCTTTGAGGGAATACGAAACCTGAGAGTTTTCCAAATTATAAGCTTTTACTTCGATGAAAACTTCTTCGACGTCAGGCGGCAGCAGAATCATTTCTCTTGAAGAGTAACTCGCAGATTTATGGGTTCGCTCTCCAAATTCAACATACAAATCCAGATCCACGTCATCGTCGCTCGAATTAGCGTTCAAATAGATTACCACAGGCTTTGCACCCGAAGAATTGAACAGGAAAGAATTTTGAGTCAGATCTTCTCTCAGTCTTCCGGTGAATGTCCGGCCGGTCTGAAGCTCCCTCAAATCCCCTTTTCTTGAGGCGAAAAGAGTGTAATCAACAGTTTTGCTTATGTCGTTTAAATAGACAATCGCCGTGACTGAATCTCCGGCGAAAATATCTGTTCTCACCGTTTCTTTGTTTCCGTCTGAAACTCCTCCGGTTAAAAATTCGTCATCGCTTGTGTAAAGTTTTATGTCGATGTCTCCTCCCCTGTCGTCCGAGGATAAAGAGAATTCGTATATGCCCGAAACTTCGGGCGTGAAATTAAACACTTCGGAAGGCTGTGAAGGTTCAAGCCTTCCAGTTCTCGGCACAGCTGACAGACGCCTGTAATCTTCAGCGGTTTGAACTCTCACGCTAGCTGAATTCACGGAAGCACCGGAAAATTTCACTGTAAACCAGTAGTTGAAAAACGTGTTGACAACAGCTTTTCCATCCGTACTTTTCGCCAAAATGTTCCCTTCATCATCGTAAACCACAAAAGAAACCCAGGGGTTCACTGATATCTCCAGATCTACGTACCTGTCCTCGAATACCAAAAAAGAAGACCTGCCCCCTGAAAACCTGATGTCGAATGCTGTGTCAGCTGAAACTATTAAATCAGGGGCTTTTGAAATCAACAAAAAAGACAACCAAAACACGCCGATCATAACTTCTCCTTTTCGGCTTTCATCTGCCATGTTCTGTCGGTGAATTTAATATCGTATGATTTGTCTTCTACTACCAATCTGCCATTTGGCACAAGTTTTCCCTGAGAATCGAAAACTATCGCGTAACCCTTTTTAAGGGAAACATAAGGAGAAAGAGCTGTCAATTTTTTTTCTTCTATGTTTAGCTTTTCGGAATTTAGAGAAACAAAACTTTTCATCCTTTTTTCCAACTCAGCAGATTTTAAACGAAACAGTTCTTTCTTTGATTCTACTAATCTGACGAGGGTGTTAGGGTTTATTCTATGATTGTAGTTTTCCAGAGCTAACTTTTTACCCTGGTATATCGAAAACACGGCTTTGACGAGGCTGTCTTTTTTATACTCCGACAAACCGATCAACTCATTCAATTTCCCTTTAACTGAATTTAAAGAATAGGATCCACGAAACGAAGCAAGCATAACTTTGAAGTATTTGGTTTTATCTTTTGTTCTGGTCACAAGCGCTCTTTTCATGGAATCAATCTCCGTCAGAAGATCTCTTCTGTCCGGAAAAATCAGTTCTGCTGCCGCTGAAGGGGTTGGAGCGTAAAGGTCTGATACAAAGTCGGATATGCTTCTGTCTGTCTCATGTCCCACAGCGGAAACGACCGGAATCGGCGAATCTGCGATAGCCCTGGCGAGTTTTTCATCGTTGAACG
This sequence comes from candidate division WOR-3 bacterium, assembly GCA_016926475.1. Classification (NCBI taxonomy): domain Bacteria; kingdom Pseudomonadati; phylum Caldifarciminota; species Caldifarciminota bacterium. The sequence goes on from JAFGON010000073.1 coordinate 83,389, forward strand.
GAGCCAGGTCTTCAGCCGAGCCTCCACCGCGCGCGATGACTATTACTTGGACTCTTGTTTTCCAAAACCTTTTCAAAGCATGGACGAGTTCTGATGGAGCTTCGGCGCCCTGCACGGAAGAAGGTGACAGTGTTATCCTCGAAACGGGAAACCTTCTCTTGTAGACATTGATAAAGTCCTTCAAAACAGCTCCTGTCGGCGAAGTCACCAAGCCGACTTCTTCAGGGTAAAGGGGAAGTTTTTTCTTTCTCGATTCGTCGAAAAGCCCCTCTTTTTGCAGTTTCTCTTTGAGCATTAAAAACTTCAGGTAAAGGTCGCCTCTTCCCGAAGGATAAGCAGTATCTATGACAAAAATATACCTGCCGGTTTTTTCCCATAGAGATAACCTCCCCTGGCATATCCATTCTTCTCCCAGGTTCGGGGTAATGGTCAAATTTTTCAGGCTGCCCCTGTATATCACGGCATCTATTGACGCGAATTCGTCTTTCAACGTCGTGTAAAAATGGCCGCTTGAATGAAG
>JAFGON010000074.1 GCA_016926475.1 candidate division WOR-3 bacterium
AAATAAAAAAAGAGGAAAAAGGAAGAAAAAGAGAAATGACGAAAAGATACCAGTTCCACTTCGTTTTCGACATTGAGTAGAAAGCTATGACAAAAGATATTGACCTGAGCGTCAAACTCGACACAACGGCAACATCATTGTTGAGAAAACATAGGATCCCGAAAATTACAAAAACCAGATACAATAAAAACGAAGCGTATTTTCGATATGACATTTTCATATTATTGCATTTTTAGCAACGACATAATTCTATCAAATATACCGCAGAATTGAAAACCAATATCAAAAAAACAATTTTGCAAGCCTCAATGCCCCCTGGCTCCAGGGAACGCGGTGAGAAACTCCTGTTTTTCCGAAAGATGATCTGTTTTCGCTGTACCACTTGAAATTCCTGAGCAGAGCAGCTTGATTCGAAAACTTAGGCGCATACCCCAATGTCTTCTCCGCCTTTTCTATACTGACAAAAGAATCTTTACTCGCGGTCTCATAGACCCACATATAAAGTGGCGACATTTTAAAAAACTCTAAAACCTTCAAAGCCGTAATAGCCGGTTTAGCTGGGATTGTTTTTATCTTTTTACCAAATCCAGCCCTATCCAAGACCGCTTGATAGTCTTCCTTCATCGTTCCGAATACTTTCGCTCCGATGTTGAAAGTGTCATTGACTGCTTTTTTTTCCGCTGTTAAACAAATATAAATCGCGTCGCAAAAGTCTTCTACGTCGAGCAGTTGGTACCTGTTTTTTCCTTTCCCCAAAAGCGGAAAATTCCTGCCCTCAAGAGCCCAGTCATAGAGCAGAGTGAACACTCCCAACCTTTCCGGTCCAATAAAAGATTTTGGCCTTAGAATTGGAACGCATAAACCCTTTTCCCTGTATTCCAAGCATAAATTCTCCGCTATAATCTTCGCTTTTCCATAGTCACCTACGCCCGAGAGCTTGTCATCTTCGTATATCGGATGGTGGTCGGGAACGCCGTAAACAGCTGTCGATGATATCTGTATGAACCTGTCCATTTTTCTTTTGTACGCCTCTTCGAGCAGAATCCTCGTTCCATCGACATCCGTCGAATATATGTCATTTTTTTTGTATAGCGGAAGAGCGGCGGCTGTGTGGATTATTATATCGACTCCTTCACAAGCCTCTGAAACCGTGTCGGGGTTTCTTATGTCTCCAACAATCGTCTTAACGATATCCTTTTCCGGGTAATTAAAAGGTTCTATGTCGAGTGATATTATGTCATGTTTCCCTTTTTCGATCAGCTTCCTTATCATGTTGACGCCCAGGAATCCTGAACCTCCCGTGACAAGTATTTTCATTGTTTTCTCCTTTTATATTTGTATGGATGTCTTTAATGAGAAACTTAATTATCTATCAATATTATTTTCCTCGTCAAGGTCAATGTTTCAGGGGTTTTGAACTGAATAAAAAACAATCCCTGGGAAAGTTCTTCCGCGGGTATTTCGACCCTGTGAAATCCGGGTTGAAAATAGCTCTGGGAAATACCCGCGCATCTTTGTCCCGCAGAGTTGTATACAGATATCTCAACCGGCAAACCTTGCGTCAATTCAAAGAGAACGACAAAGTTTTCACCAGCGGCAAAAGCCTTTAATTCGACCGATAATGGAAAATTAGGATCTTCCTCAACGGAGGTCCCCTCTATGAGTTCTATCTGTTCCGTGAATGGCACGCTGTCATGGTAGCCGAAAGAAGAGAAAAAATACCAAAACCTGAGAAGGTAGTAACCCTGTGAAAGCCCTGAGGTGTTGAAAACGGAAATTTCGCCGTTTACGATTGAAGCGCTGGAAAAAGGAGTTATCGAAGTGAAAACGCTTGTATCTGAACAAGGCGCGAATTCGGTTTTGTAGCCTATGTATTGATATGGTGATATCGCAGTTCTCAGGCAGTAAGAGCTTCCTGTGATAGATACTGTGTCGTCAATATTGCAGGGGTTGGGAGGATAAAAAGCTGAGATAAAAACCGCGCCGCTATCTTCGACTACAGGCGGATTTTGAAGAATCGAATTGTAGCATAACCCAAGGGAGACCTCCCTCATTATTAGACGACCGAAAAATACGTTGGTGTTGTAAAAAATCGTCAATGACCTGCCTTCGAGAAGGGCGTCTGTGTATATACTCGACATGGAACAGAACATCAACGTGGAATCGTCATTGCCTATATGGCCTCCCGAACCGTCGCATATAACTTCAGAAAGCACTATTTTTGAGCTGTCTCCTCCCAGCAATTCTCCAAAAATGGAACTTTCAAAAGTTATATCGTGTTTTCCCCAAAAATAAAAATTCCATGACTCTACATACGTATTTATAAGCCTGTAAATCCTTCCAGGAAACGGAGCCGTGAAATCAGTGTAATGGGTTCCGTTGACGATACCGGATATACTGTCGGTTTCGCCGTGAATAAACAGCGATCCTGAAGCCCTTAACTCAACGTTTTCGACGGTGACATCGGTGCTGTCGCAAGCCATTGTAGCCAGCATCAACCCCCACGCACTGTCAATGGACACCGTGTAATATATACCGCTGCAGGTCGAATCCGGGAAGGTGAAATGATCGACAAACAAGGACGGGGAGTGCGGTCCTCTCAAAATTCCCGATGAATTTTGCGGGAAACCGAGCCATACGAGAACCGTGTCAGAATGAGAAAGCCTCAAAGACGCCGAATCTTCTGTGAAAAGGACAAATTCACCCAGCTTATCCGATTGAAAAGCCTCGATTGTGCTTTTACCAGTAAGGGAAAATGTGATAAATGAACGATCCATTTCTACGTTGTCAAAAAATGCGGAAGAGCTGTCGAGCAAGGCGAAAGAAAATGGTCTTGAATTCGAAATGAAAGTGGAGCTCTCTGCTTCAAACACCGACATTCCGTATGAAAATATTGAATATTCGTATATGTATGAACAATCGCAGACGAAAACAGCTCCGTCGAATTTCAGAGAACCTTCATCGAGTAAGGTGATATCCCCCTCCACCCTCAGCGTGCATCCGGAAACTTGCAAAAGACCGTTTTGAAATATGACTATGTCATCTTCTATTGCCGTGTCTTGGGTTATCACTAACGTGTCGTCTATATAGACCGTCTCGCTGTTGAAGGCGTTATTTTCGTCTTGAAGAATCGACTTTAGAACGGGAGACAGGCTCGATCTCTGGTATATTCCGGTTCCGATTGCGTTCAAGACCGGCATTGATTGATTTTCGGGATAAAAAGGATTCGCGGCTTCTTCGAGAATTTTAAAAGAACAGAATTCGAAATTTGCCGCAAAGCAAAAAAACAGAATCAAACCTGTCATTTTTTCTCCTTTATTTTATCTTGTTGAAAAGAAAATCGATTTCATAAGAAAGCGAGTTCAGTATTGGAATTTCGGTTAATCTTGATATCTCCTCTACGTGAAGGGGAGATCCTGAAACTACTCCTGAAACAAGATCGGGCTTCAGGGCGTAAGTGTTTTTTAGAATTTCCATTCCCCCCAAAACTCCCAGCGGATCCGAAGCGCAAAACAAAAGCCTGTGAATTCTCATTCTGACTTTTTCCGACTTGAGAAGAATAGAAGTTTCTCTTTGTAAAATTCCGTCGGCTATTTCCACCACCCAGTAATTATCTTTGTTGTTGGCGTGTTTCAAATCCAGTTGGTCGAAAATATTCAAAAGATCGCTCTCGCAGAGAAGGTAAGTCGAAGGGTAACCTATAAAGCTGAAATCCGAAAAGTACTTGGCTCCGGAATCGTTCAAAAAAAGAACGTCTTTCAAACCAGCCGTTCCGGTTATTTTTGAAGCTCTGACGCTTTTTCCTTTCGCCGCTAGAGCTTGACAGCAAGCCGCGGCGAAGGTCGTCTTTCCTGAATTCATGGATGAGCCACATACGAGTATCATCTTTGCTCTCGGGATTTTTTTTGTTTTCAACTTCGGTTTTATTATCGGATAGTCTATTGTATTCACGAATTTTCCAGATAAGTCTTTGATATATCCAAGCAATCTGACGGAGGTTGGATAGACCACTTTGGAACTTTTTTGTCTGACTGTTCCCACCACACCTGATCTGGCTAAAATATGTGCGAATTGTGGACTCTCTTCCGGAACTGTGCCTTCAAAATAATCAGCCGAATAACGGTTGCCGAAAACGCCGATTATCTGCATACCCTCTCTCAGTCTGTGAATTCGTCCGGATTTGTTCTCAATCTGAGTGTGTTGTCCGATTTTATCGACCGAACACAACACTACATCTCCGACCCGGGGTTTTTTACCGTTAGGGAATATTTCGTTTAGTATATTTCTTTTTACAGTCAAAGCCGCGCTGGGTATCAACACGTTTCTGAGAGAAACGCTACTTTTCATATATGACATTCACGCTGTTTAAATTAGATTTCATTATAGCGTTTCTCAAGTTTGTATTGAATAAAAAAGGCGATTTCATCAGTTTTCCTGTTATGTTCAGGAATATTCCAGCCGATTGCCTCGCGTATGCGGCTGAAAAATTATCCGGGTCTTTCCCGAGGCTTTTGAAAAGATTCAAAGCGCTCCATAGAGCATAGCTCAATCCTTCGGCTGAACTCGGGCTTATAAATCCCCCCGCTTCTCCAATTAAAGCGGTTCTGCCCTTTGAAAAAACGAGCTCATTCAAACCAGAAGGCCTCAGCAGAAAACATCCTTTCTCATATATCATTTTCCCGAATTCTATGCCTGAATTGGATAGATTTTCTTTCAGAAATCTCATTTTCCCGTGGATATCATCGTTCTTTGTGAAAGCCGACCCCAAAATCAACATATCCCCTTTTGGGATAACCCAAGAATAAAAATCCGTGACACGGGGATCGAAAACCGAACAAAAATACGGCGCGAAATTGGCAGTTCGAAACCACTGCTGGAAAGACAAATAAGTCCTGATTTTCTTTGAAGGGAATACCCTCGCTCTAACACGGGAAAAAGCGCCGTCAGCACCAACTAAAATTTTAACCCTAACTTTTTTTTCTTCACCGTTTTTACGGTACAGGACTTCAAAGCCGTGTTTTGACTCCGAATGAGAGACATAATAAGCACCGTATTCCACTTCAGCCTTTTCCCTGGCGAGGTTTAAAAACCATCTGTCAAACTTGTACCTGTCGATGTTTATGTAATGTCTCTGGTAGTGTCTTTCAACTTTGCTCAAAAGGTCAATGGCCCTAACCGAGAACAGCTGGGGTTCGACGAGGACTTCAAGGGGAAGTCCCAAGCCGAATTTCGCGAGCATTCTCTGAGCGTCTGGAGCGAGAAGCCCGCCGCAATTTTTCTCATCAGTCACCGATTTCGGAACGTGTGCTTGTAGTTCCCTTTTTTCCAAGATCAAAACTTTAAAATGTTTCGAAGCCAACCAAGCAAAGGCAGCTCCCGATGGGCCGCCTCCTATGACAACGATATCGAACATCGTCGATGGTTATTTTTTTGAAATTATCATTTCAAAGTCTTCCACAAGAGCTTGCAGATCCTCTTCGTGCTCCACTTCGTCTTGAAGTATTTGAAGAACCAAATTGTAAGTCACGGGATCTTTGCTCTCAACGAGTTCCAAAATATCCGAGTAGGTATTGATGGCGCATCTTTCGCCTTTTACGTTCTGTTCCAAAATAGTTTTTACGAATGGGTCATCTGGAGAATCATATCCGCAGTTTGTCAATTTATACCAGTCTTCAGGTTTCAGAACTGGAGTGCCCCCGAGTTGTATTATTCTCGCAGAAAGCATGTCCGCGTGCCTGAGTTCATCCGCTGAATGCTGGACGAGTTCAGCGATCACTGCTTCTTTCATCGGCCCCTTTACGACTTTGGAGCCTATCCAATACTGATAATAAGCCAACCACTCGTCTGAAAACGCTTTATTTAGGACTTTGAGAAGCTGGTCGACGTTGATTTTTAAAATCTGAATTCCTTTTTCTCCCATTTTTCCTCCTTTTAATTGACTTGTTTTTTAAGTTCATCTGCGATATTTTTCAGCAATTCATTGCTCTCTTCGTTGAGGGCAAGGGATTTTTCAGCAATTTCAAGAGACCTCTTCGTAGCTTTCTCGGCAAAATCCATGTAAGAACGGTTTTTTTTCTGCATAACAGACGTGACGACAATCACTATTATTAAAATCACTACTATAACAGCCAGAGGGAAAAGCGATGAAGCCAAACCCATTATACCCGCCCATGGTTGAAAACCTGCTTCGCAAGTTTCATAATTTAAGGTCAGTTCATTGTATAAAACCCATTTGTCCTGATTTTCATCGAAATAAAGAGTGTTGTTTCTCTGCCAAATAGATAAGCTGTAATAATGTTTTTCATAAAAATCGTCTTCGACACCAACCAGTTCGGTTTCAATATACCCTGTTTTATACCCTTCACAGCCGTATCCTTCTTCGTCAACAACAACATTGAGAACTTTAAGGGTTCCTTCGAACGGGAAAAGATTCGTTTTGAAATCGTAGGTCATCTCCGAAACAGGTTTAAGGTAAACGGTAGACCGGTTGTTTTCGAGATAATCCTCCCATGCAGACAAGAGATCGCTTTGATTCCGGGTTAAAGCCGAAAGCTGATGACAAAAAACAACGCCGAAAATAATCATTACGGTTTTTATTGCATTCGATTGCATTTTCGTTCATCCTTTCGACAAGCGTCCGAATAGTATTTTCACACCTATTTAGAGTAAAATCAAACTTTTAGCTTTAAATATTATATCCGCTAAAAGACAATCTATCAAACCCAACCGCAATATTACTTTCGGCATTTTTTCTTGACACAGCCGCTTGCTTGCGATATTATACCTATACCATAGGTGGAGGTATAAATGAAAAACGAAAAGGACAGAATCATTATTAATTTAAAGAAATCGCGGACCCACATAGACAAGATCATTCAAATGGTGGAAGAAGACAAAGAGTGCATATCTATAATGCAGCAGAATCTCGCTGTAATCGGACTTTTAAGGTCTTCACACGAAATGCTTCTTCACCGCCATCTCAAGACTTGCTTTGCCAAAGCTTTCAGCACAGGAAATCAAGGGACAAAAAACCGAATGATAGAAGAAGTGATTTCTGTTTCAAAACTCTTCAACAGGTAAGTTCGTAAAATAAATGCTTCAGCTAAAGGAAGATTCATGAAATCTGTCACTTTCAACATAAAAGGCATGAATTGCGCGTCATGCGCGGCTGGAATCGAAAAGTTTCTCTCTTCGAAAGAAGGAATAAAAAAGGCTTTTGTCAACATCTCAACAGGAAAAGGATATTTTGAATACGACGAGGCCCTTGTCAGGCAAGGCGATATTCTTGAAGCCATTAAAAAGTTAGGTTACTCAGCCGAAAAGGAGGACAGGAACCCTTACTCTATTCTCACCAAAAATAGCCAAGGTGCGGAAGTAAAAAAACTTTTATCAAAATTCATATTGTCTTTTATCCTGGGGTTGCCTCTGCTCTATTTGTCGATGGGTCCTATGTTAGGAATCAACTTGATAAAGACGGGACATGTGGTAAATTCAATCGCTCAGTTCATTTTGACCACAGCAATAATGGTTGTGAACTGGAATATTTACGCTTCAGGTGTCAAAAAACTTATACTCAGAAACCCCAACATGGATTCACTCGTCGAAATAGGCACTCTTGCGGCTTATACCTATTCGGTTGTGCTGTCTATTCAATCGATTTTTGACAAGAATTATCATACACATCATCTCTACTACGAAGGGGCTGCTTTCATTCTCGTTTTTATATCCCTGGGAAAATTTTTGGAAAGTTTTGCCAAAAATAAGACCCGGGGTTCAGTGGAAAAACTTTTAGACCTTCAGCCAAAGAAAGCTTTTATTGAAAAGGACGGGAAGGAAACCGAGATTCAGACTCATTTGATCAGACCCGGATATGTTGTAGTCGTCAGGCCGGGGAAGGTTATCCCGACAGACGGAATAATCGTCAGTGGAAACACTTTCGTCGATGAGAAATCTATAACAGGTGAAAGCCTACCCGTTGAAAAAACCGTCGGAGATCAGGTTGTAGGAGGAACTGTCAATTTAAACGGATTCATAAAATTTACAGCATCTAAAGAGAGCGAGGACACCGTCTTGTCCAACATTATCAAAACTGTTTTCAACGCTCTCAACACCAAAGCCCCAATTCAGCTTCTTGCAGACAAAATTTCATTTTATTTTGTCCCGGCGGTTCTCTCGATCGCAATTTTGACGTTCATTCTTTGGATGTTCGCAGGAAAACCGTTCGTCTTCGCCTTGACTGTTTTCGTGTCTGTTCTTATTATCGCCTGTCCTTGTTCTTTGGGGCTCGCGACTCCGACAGCAGTGATGATGGGAATGGGGCTGGCGGCTAAAAGGGGTATTCTCGTTAAAAAAAGCGAAGCCCTCGAACAAGCTTGTAGAATTGACGAGATAATATTCGACAAGACAGGCACCCTTACCGAAGGAAAAATCGTGCTGAGCGCCATCTCGATTTTCAATGATTTTTCCGAAACAGAAGCGCTTTCTTTAGCCCTCTCACTGGAGTCTAAATCAGAACATCCCGTAGCCGTAGCCCTGTCGGACTACGCAAAGAGCAAAAAAGCCGAAAAAGCAGAAGTTTCCGATCTATCGGTCTTCCCGGGCAAAGGCATAATAGGTAAAATTTACGGCAGAGAAGTGGCAATCGGAACCCTTAGATTCCTGACTGAAATTGTCAAAGATACCGCCGCGCTAAACACCCTCAGGAAAAATAGCTTCACTTCAGCCTTTATGTCCGTCTCCGGTAAACCTGCCGCGGTTTTCTCGTTTTCCGACCCCCTGAGGAAGGAAGCTCCCGAAGTCGTCAGAAAGCTCAAAAAAATGGGCATAAAAGTCCTTATGATAACAGGAGACATGAATCCTGTGGCCGCTTCGATCGCCGAAAAGGCAGGAATAAGTGATTTTTACGCCGAAGTCTTGCCCATGGAAAAATCCGACAGAGTCAAAGAAATAAAAAAATCAGGGAAAACGGTGGCTATGGTAGGAGACGGAATAAACGATGCTCCCGCACTGGCTTCAGCCGATATAGGCATGGCTCTTGGAGGCGGAACCGACATAGCAATAGAAACCGGAGATATCGTCCTCGTGAAAAACAATTTGAATGATGTTTTGAGAGCCATAGAGCTTTCTCGGTTCACAATGAAAAAAATAAGGCAAAACCTGTTCTGGGCTTTTTTCTATAACCTTCTTGGTATACCAATAGCCGCGGGTGTTCTTTATCCTTTTACCGGTTGGCTCTTGAATCCGGTTTTCGCCGCCGTGGCGATGTCGTTTTCTTCCGTAAGCGTGGTCATGAATTCGCTGTCAATGAAATTTTACAGGGGGCGTTGATCCGCCCCCTGTGTATCAATACAATACTTGGAGTTTAACCGACAAATGGTGCATCTCGTCAGACAACATAAGCATATAACGACCCTGAGCAACCGGTCTTCCTTCACTGTCGCTTAAATCCCACGTCATAGAAGTTCTGTTATCCGTTCTGCCGGAAAACAATTCTTTTACAAGCCTGCCGTCAAGGGAATATATACCCAGCGTAAAATTTCCAGGCGCCATGAAAGAAATTTCTACTGATCCACTTCGGGAGAGATAAGGGCAGAAAAGAGCGTATTCCGCCGGCATGTTCACTGATGGAATTTCTTCTTCGACATAAACCGTCCCGTTTGTCGCCCCCCACGTCTCTTGTTTATCGAAAAGAGTCACTTCTCCACCGGAGCTCACCCAGTCATAACCGTCGTGCGGACCAGCTCCGTCGGGTACCCTCTGATAAGTCGTGTCGTTGTATGTGCCATACCAACCCATCTGTTCAACTCTCTGGGTGTCAGGAGTAAAAAGGTAAAATACATCTTGACTTGCAAAATCAAAGCTCGTGAACTCGTTTTCATCTATTACCAAATAACCATGGGCTGGAATTACATGTGATGAGGTCAGGACTGCAAAATCATCGCCGTCAGAAATCATCCAACCTTCCAGGTTGACAATGCTGTCGTTAGGGTTGTAAAGCTCGAGTGAGTCGGGATTTGAAGAACCTCCAGCTGGATAGGGGTCGATTTCATTGAGGCACACCACGCCGTTGAGAGGAGCTGGATGGGCGTCGTTAGCGCTGTCGGGTGTCGGAGTTCCATCTACGTTGAAATCGTTGGCGTCGTTTGGATTTGTGAAAAGACCGTCTGTAATTCTCGAAATCGTCCAGGTTTGTTCAAAAACAGGGACCGGTCCGAGATTGCCAAACGCGATATAGTCCACGATATTGCTTGAATTGTTTAAGAGAAAAAAAGAATCTCCGTCGTTGTCCATATAATATGTTGACCCGAAATCGAGCAAAAGGTGTGAATTACCTGCGATATTAGTGCCTGAAGCTATGCTGAAAGTGTCACCGTCAATGACAGAACGAAGCGTCCAGCCTGTAAGATCAATAGCCCCTGAAGTCGTATTGTATAGTTCAACCCATTCAGAACCTTTTAATTTGAATTCGTTTATGACTACATCAGGAGTCTGAGCAGTCAGAGTGAATGCGATAAGCATTGAAAAGATAAAAAACAAAGTCTTCATTTTCCCTCCAGTTTATTATTCTACTACAGTAATCTTGCATGAAGAGCTTCCGTCAGAGCTCTGGAGTCTGACGAAATAAACTCCTTTAGACAAAAGGAAGCCGCGACCATCCCTGCCGTCGAAAGGAATGTGCCTGAGTCCGGGCTGTTCCTGTCTGTCGAGTATCGTTCTGACTTCCCTTCCAGTTACGTCGAACAATTGGATGACAACCCTTCCGTAAGATGGCACAGCGTAGGAAATATAAGAGCCTCCGCCGAAGAGGGCATCTGAGAACCTGACGCTCGGTTTTTCTATCGACACATCGTTTCCAATTTCCTCTACCACGCCATTCAGATCAGCCAAAAGAGCTCTTATGCAATAAATCTCGCTTGACCACTGCGACCAGCTTGAACCGTCGTAATCCCATGCTCTGTTGTTTGTCTGAGCGTAAAATCCCCATGTCGGCTGATTGACGCCGTCGTAAAAAATACCGACTACAAAATCCTCCCCAGCGTCAACGTTCAAGTATTGAGCCGATACGTCCACAGTGTACCACTGCGGGGAACCGAGCAAAGGAAACGTGACATTTTGCGTGAACTCTTCCATACCTGGTTCTGTTCCTGCCCAGTTAAAGACCTTGCAGTCAAATATATTGCTGCCGGTTGTCGCGTCTTGAAGATAGTACTTCGCCCCTATGAGTCTGAAAGGGCCTCTTTGAGCTGGCGCCGTGAGCCTCATAGCGGATCCTTCTCCAACCCCTCCCCAATAATAATAACCCGTTGCGGCAGAAGAATCGTAGTAAACTTCGATTGTGTCGCCGAGAGGAAGAGTGTCGAGTATAGTGAAAACTGAATCGGAATTGTCAAAAAAGAAATAGTCTTCATCGCTGAATACACAGACCAGGCAATTGCTGGATATATGTCTTGGCAACTCAAAAAGAGGAGAAGATGTCGCCGAGTCTGCAATCGTATCCCAAGAAACTCCGCCGTCGTAACTTATATAGACATCGTAAGCTACTGCGGTGCCAATCCACGTGACCTCAAGTGTATCTCCCGCATATAGAGTTTCACCGCCATTCGGATATGTCACCTCAATTGACATGAAACCATTTGGTGATCCCCATGTTGCTGTCGTGTCGAATAATGTCGTCCCGCCGCCTGAAGAAATCCAGTTAAAACCGTCTCTCGGCCCTGATCCGTTTGGTATTCTCTGAAGGGAAAAATCGTTGTATTCGCCTGACCATCCAAGTTGTTCCAGTCTTGAAGTGTCGGAGGAAAAAAGATAACAGACATCCTGGGATGCAAAATCAAATCCGAATTCAGACTCGTCTATGACGAGAAAAGACCTCGGCGGGACAATGTGCGTGTGAATCGTGTCTATTTCATCTCCGTCAGATAACATCCATCCCGCGGTGTTTACAGTGTCTGTAAAAGAGATGTTTACCAGTTCTATTGAGTCATTCCCGCCTGTAGGATAAGGGTCTATCTCGTTGATAACCAAAAAACCGTTGAGCGGAGCGGGTTTTGCGTCGTTTGGAGCGTTCTGTGTCGGGGTGAGATCCATATTGAAATCGTGCCCTATGTTGCCAGTCCAGTAACCGTCTGTTATTCTCGACACAGAATAGTTCATAGGAGAAACCGGCGCGGAGCCAGCGTCTCCAAAAGCTACAAAATCAACTATCGTGTCGCCGGGTTTTACGAGAAAAAGTGAATCACCGTCGTTGTCCATCAGGGAAAAACCATTGCAGAGAAAATGGGAATTGCCGCTTATGGTTCCGGTTGAAATCTCAAAAGAGTCTCCATCTATTGACGAAGTCAGTTTCCATCCGGTCAAATCAACCGCAATTGAAGTTGTATTGTAGAGTTCCACCCATTCGGTTCCTTTGGGGACGAACTCGTTTATGACGACTTGAGGAGTCTGGGCTTCGATTGACGCCGTCACAAAAAGAGCAAACAAAAACTGAATCTTCTTCATACAGCCTCCTTGATTTTTTTGAAAATATAATATTTTATAACGATATTGTTAAAAAAAAATAAATATCAAAGAGTTTTAAGATCTGTTGTTTTTTTTTTGAGTTCGTATAAATTACCGTCCTTGTCTTGAATAAAAAGAACGGTTTTATCAGATTTCTTATGCCGTATGAATGTGTAGCCCTGTTTTTGTCCGCGCGCTACAATGCCGGGAATATCGTCCATGCGGAAACATATATGGTCGAAGCTGGTCTGATTTTTTTTGTATCCTTTCAGCACGAAAACCTCGATCCAGTCCTCACCCGACATATATATATACACGTGAGCCGGCATTTCTATCCCGAAAAGAGACCTCGATGTCAAAGCGTCAAGTCCGTAACTATACATGTATTTGCATTGGAGCACCGTCTTGAAAAATTCCTCGGCGTATTCTTTTGAAGACACAGTGACGGCAACATGGGCTATCATATTGTTGTTTTCTACCAAATAAATCCCATCTCGTAAATGAATTTTTTATTTTCTCGTCCTTTTGGTATTATATAATCGTAAATTGCAGGAGGGAAAAATGATAAGAGAAGAAATGTTAAAATCAGAGACCATATTCGAGGGAAAAATCATCACTGTAAAAAAGGACACTGTCAGAATATCCGAAGAAAAAAGCGCTTATAGAGAAATTGCCCTTCACAAACCCGCTGTGGCTGTAGTACCTGTTTTCGACGAAGGGATCTTCCTGGTCAAACAGTTCCGATACGCTACAGGCGAATTTCTCTGGGAGATACCCGCTGGAATAATGGAACCCGGCGAGAATCCTCAACAGACAGCTATTCGAGAACTCATTGAAGAGACAAGTCTAAGGCCTGAAAAACTCGAGCATTTATGCAGTTTTTACACAACTCCAGGGTTTTCGAACGAAGAGGTGATAATTTTCATTTCCAAAGATCTTCACCACGATTCATCTCTTCAACCCGACCCCGATGAAAACATCGAAAAAAAGCTTTTTTCCCTGGGAGAACTGTCCCTTGCTGTCAGAAATGGAACTATAAAAGACTCAAAGACTTTAATAGGGATTTGTTTTGCTCTTGAAAAAATTCAGCAAGGCTTTTGACCTTCTACTCATACTCGCTTTTTTATACGCCCAGCAGGTCTTCTCGGAAGAATTCACAATAGAACCTGAAGAATCCGATTTTCAAAATATCTACACTGAATTTGGAATAGCAAAAATGGAGCTCAATTCTTGCCCTGAAGAAAGCCTGGTGCTCCTCCCCTATTTCGACCGTCAGAAAGCTCTTATCTTAATCGAGAGCAGACCGTATTTGTCTGTGGAAGAAGCGCTGAAAGTTACAGGTTTTTCACCTGAACAATCCCTTCTGCTGAGGAATTTTTTCTACATCAAATCCTTTTCCAAAACACCATCACCTTTTTTGTTTGACTTCAGCACAACCCTCATACACAAAGAATTCGATGAAGAATCATACAGAGTACAACCGTTCACTGTTTCGAATATGATGAGTTTAAAAAAGGGCAACCTTGGGTTTTCAGCTTCGACGGGATTGGACGCGGGAGAAAAAGGGTACCCGGATTTTATTAACGCATCAATTTCATACACTGAAGAGTCTATAGGATTTATAGCAGGCACCCAGAGAATAAGAGCCGGTGCGGGTCTTGTATTCGGTAACTCAACCTTCGGCAAAGTCACCATGCCTTCAAATCTCATGAGGTTGACCGCATATTCCGGAGGTGTCGAGCTCGGCGTTCCCGTAGGAGCTTCTTTAAGGTATAAAACAGGTTTTTTTGAGCTCACTGGTCTTTCAGCGTGGAGGTTTTTCGACGCGGTTTTCGACTCGGCCGGAAACGCGACAAGCTTATACGAAGACGGTATACACGTCACTGAAAGTGAGAAAGGGAGAAAAAGAAATTTTTGGACGAGAGAGACGGATGTTTTTCTGAATGTCGAAAATACACTTCTCCTGGCGGGAACTTATGCGCGATTCAAATCCTCTGCAAAATTGGATGATTTCAGTTCAACCAATGATTTCTGGGCGGCTGAAGCCATACTCGGAAAAAAAGGCGGTGAGTGGGACCTTTTCGGCGAAATTGCCATCACAAAAACAGGCGGTGTAGGAGCTTATCTCGGTTTTTGGAGTTATATCGGGAAAGCGAAAATAGGGGTTTCACTCGCCAGATACGATAAAAATTTCTTTTCCCTTTTCTCAACCCCCCCTTCGGAATTGGGTGCAAAAAACGAACATGGCATAATATCATCCCTTACAGTTCCTTTCGAGTTTGCAAAAGTTTCTCTATATTTCGACTTATTCGGTGAAATCGAACCTGTAGGGATCGATAAAAGGTTCAGGGGAGATCTCAATATCGATGTCGAAAAAAGGATAAACCGAGATTTTTATCTCACCATTTCAGCCCAAAACAGGTTCATGAAAGGAGAATACAGGGGCTTTCCGGGCATTCGCCCCAGAAAAGAAGAGTATTCACTATCAATGGACTACGGTGAATCCTCATTGTCATACCATCTTTCGTATGCATCAGACAGCGCTTTTAACGAAAACGGAGAAGCGTTATCAATAAGGTATAAATACGAAATTTGGGATTGGAGTTTTCTTCTGTCCGCGGTAACTTACTGCACTTCTTCCTACGCATCGGCAATTTACATATATCAACCGAAAATTCAGGGTTCCTACGGTTTTTTAACAGCGACCGGAAAAGGAGAATCTTTAAGAGTTATCGCCCAAAAAAAAACGGAAAATTGGTCTTTGTCGTTTTTTGCCGATATTTGCGGAAAAAACAAGGGGATTGGGATTTATTTTGACATCTTCAACGGTTAAATACTTGGACGTTTTCGTCCCGAACAGAAAAATAATCCTGACATACCTGCACCACGGCGAGACTCGTCCAGTTATCGGCAGGCTTGTTCAAATCCATTTGAAAAATGAAGCGAGCCCTGGTTGCGTAATCGGAGAGACAAAAAAACCCGAAAATTTCAGCGTTAAACCCATAGATGGATTTATAGGCGACGAAATCTTTTTAGACGAAAAGATCTTGTCAATCGCACAATTCATGAATTCGTACTACGGTTATCCATTGGAAGCTTGCCTTGTGAAAACTTTTCCTTCAGGGCTTTTCTCGGTTCTGAAAAAGACGGTTTCGGTTTCAGTTTTGCCGGACTATTTTTCTCAAAAATCCAATGCTTTTTTACAATTGTCCAGAAGAAAAAAAGTAAATTTCGACCATTTTTTGGAAAATATAAGAAAAGAAAGAAATCTCGAACTTCTCGGAGAAGCTCTTGACAAGAATCATGCTGTAATAAAATTTGAGATACCGAGTCAAAATTCTGAGAAAACCGCTGCGGAGAGGCTGATATCTGTTCAGAAAGTCTCGGGACAGCTTATGACCGAATTTCAGAAAACAATTTTCAACTTCGTAGTATCCTCCGGAAATTCATGCGAACTCTCAAAAATCACTTCTTCTTTCCCGCAAAACGCTATTTCAGAAGTCGCTAAAATGGTTAGAAAAAATATCCTGAAATCTAAAAAAACCTTTTACAGCCCCGGTATTGCGGAAAAATTTACGCTGACCCAAGAGCAGAACAAATGCGCTGAATCCGTGGGGTCGAATCCGGGAAAGGTGTTTTTGCTCAAAGGCGTCACCGGAAGCGGTAAAACAATGGTCTACCACAGCTGCATCGAAGACACTCTAAGAAAAGGAAAATCGGTTTTATTTCTCGTCCCTGAAATCGCCCTGATACCACAGACAAAACTTTTTTTCCAAAAACATCTGAATAAAGTTGAAACATTGACCTACCACAGCGGGATGAAACAGGCTATGAGGTTTGAAGTCTTCAGAAAGACGCGCGACACCAGCCCTTTACTTGTAATAGGAACCCGTTCATCAATTTTTCTCCCCATGAAAAATATTGGTCTCATGGTGGTCGACGAGGAACATTCACAGCATTACAAAGAAGAGGATTCAGGACCTTTCTATTCAGCGAGAGACCTGGCGGTCTGGCAATCACAAAAATTCAATTTTACCGTAATTTTGGGCAGCGCGACACCTTCGGCAGAGAGTTTTTTAAACGCGAAAAAAGGAAAATACAACCTTTTAAGCCTGCCGAACAGAGCCACTAACACTAAAATGCCCGAATGTTTTCTTTTGCCAGTCTCGAGATCTAAATGTGAGGCGGTTTCAAAAGACATGAAAGACCAAATCCTCGAGAACTACAACAGAAATGAACAGTCCATTCTCCTTATAAACCGCCGTGGTTTCTCGAATTACATGGTCTGTCCTCATTGCCTTTCGGTAGTCAAATGCCCATCGTGCAATGTGTCGATGACCTACCACGAAAGTGAAAAAAAACTCGTCTGCCACTACTGCGGAAAAAAATTAAAAATCCCGGAAAAGTGCCCGGTCTGTGCCCATCCAAAAATGCACTTTCACGGAGCTGGAACTGAAAAGGTCGAACACGCTATATCCAAGGCTTTCCCCGAAATAGAAATTTTAAGGCTCGACACAGATGTCTTGAGAAAGTCAAAACAAGATCACGAAAAATTTTTTTCGGACTTTCACTCAGGCAGATACCCAATTTTAGTCGGCACTCAAATGGTGTCCAAAGGTCTCGATTTCCCGGGTGTGACCCTTGTCGGAATAATAGACGCCGACAGCGCTTTGGCTTTTCCTGATTTCAGGGCGGCAGAAATCGCTTTTCAACTCATTGTCCAGACCTCCGGTAGGGCGGGAAGAGCGGGGCAGAAAAGCAAAGTGCTCATTCAGACCGAAAACCCTTCAAATCCACTGCTGGTTTTAGCCCAAAATCACGACTATGAAGGTTTTATAGAGAAGGAGCTCCGGTTGAGAAGAGAAGTAGGTTATCCGCCTTTCACAAGACTGGCAAGAATTGTCGTGAACTCAACCAGCAATTCCCTCGCGAGAAAAACCTCGTTTGTAGTAAAAAATATTCTGGAAAATTCGTTGAATTTCGCTGAAACCCTCGGGCCTGTTCCCTGCCCTATAGAAAAGATAAGGAATAGGTACAGGTGGCATTTACTTGTGAAAGCCCCGAAAAATATTCTTCTCGGCAGAAAAATTCTAGATTCGGGAATTTGGGAGGTCAAAACCAAGGCGAAAATATATGTTGATATTGACCCTTTTAGAATGCTTTGAATATCGGGGCGAGAGGATTCGAACCTCCGACCCCTTGAACCCCATTCAAGTGCGCTAAGCCGGACTGCGCTACGCCCCGATTTTCAGAAATATAGAGTATAAACACCTGTCTTGTCAAGAAATGTCGTCTGAAAATAAATTGAGTTGGACCGCGTCGAGTTCCTTTTGATAGGCAGTATCAGCTCCAATCTTTTTTTCCGAAGGGAAATAAAATCCCGACTTCTTCAAATCCGAACGCAGGTCTTTGAGTGTTTTTTTAACCTCTTTGATGACCATTTTTGTTTTTTGAGCCGAGGAGATTTTTGCCGCTTTAGCCCCTGTAGAAAACTTCAGCTGAAGTTCCTTGACCGCGCCTTCTATTGTAAATCTTTTCACGTAAAGAAGGTCTACTATTGCCAGAACGACATCCAGATCGGAAGATGTGTATCTTCTTCTGCCTGATTTGTCTTTTTTTGGTTTTAAAAATGGAAAAAATTTATCTTCCCAAAATCTCAAAACATAAGGATTTACACCCGCCTTTTTAGCCACTTCGCTTATCGAATAATAGACTTTTTTTTTGGAAAAAAATTTCCTCAAAATTCAATCTCCGGCTTCAGTCCCCTGTCCATCAAAATTCTCACAGCTTCCATCGGGGTGATTTTTTCGTCCATAATATCGACGACCACAGACGTAATTGGCATTTCTATCTCGAGCTTTTCAGCTATTTTCCAGGCTATTCGAGCAGTCCTTTCGCCTTCGGCGACCATCAGCATGTCTTTTTTTATTTCGGATAACACTTCGCCCCTGCCCAACCTCTCACCAAGCGTTCTGTTCCGGCTCAGAGGAGAGAAGCATGTCGTTATTAAATCGCCGAAACCAGAAAGCCCTGAAAAGGTTCCATTTTTTGCCCCTAGGGCGACACCGAGTTTTTCTATCTCGTATTTCCCTCTTGTCATCAAGGCCGCTTTTGCGTTGGTGCCGAGATTCATCCCATCGAGTATTCCTGCAGCAAGCGCTATGATGTTTTTCAGCGCTCCTCCGAGCTCCACCCCTTTGACGTCTTCAGAGGTGTAAACACGGAACCTACTCGAAGAGAGTGTAGTTTGAACCATAGATGAGAGAGAGGTGTTTCTTGAAGCCGCGACACATGAAGCAGGTAATTGACGCGCTATTTCATTCGCTATAGTCGGACCTGAGACTACGGCAATTTTTTCTTCAGGAAAAATTTCAGCCATTATTTCGCTTAAAAGCTCGCCGTTTTCACCCAGACCTTTGGTGAAATTTACAACACCCTTCAACCTATCTTTCATAGAAGAGATGGATTCAACAGTTTGACGGAAAAACTTTGATGGCACTACAATGAAAAGCAGGTCCGCGTTTGAGCCTTCCTCGGCCAGGGAGTCTATTATTTCGATATTTTCACTGATTTTGAAACCAGGCAAAAAAAGGCTGTTTTCTCTCGTCTTCCGCAATTCAAGGCGTCTCTCGGCGACAGGCTCAAAGAGATATGTTTTTACGCCCAGGTTTGAAAGGTGCAAAGCCAACGTGGTTCCCCAATTTCCAGCGCCTATTATCTTTACCGTTCTTTTTTCCAAGAGAATTTTGTCTCCTGCCCTTTTAGAATTCTCGAGATATTTTTTCTATGAGAAAAAACGACAAAAACCGCCGTTGCTATCCCATAATAAAATTCACCTTGAGATAAAGGCAATTTCATCAGTTTAATAGCAGTAAGTAAAGAAGCGTAACTCAGAGCGGCTATTATTGATCCCACAGATACGATCCTGGAAAATGTTAAAATCAGAACAAAAACCAAAAAGCAAACAACAGACAGCAACGGCGTGAGGACGATTATTGTTCCGAGTCCTGTCGCGACGCCTTTTCCGCCTTTGAATTTCAGGTAGGGCGAAAATATATGCCCAAGCACCGCACCGAGCGCCGTCGCAGAAGGAGAAAATTCAAATAAAAGCAAATCGTCGTAATAAAATTTCCCCACCAGAATTTTTACGGCGAGGACAGGCAACAACCCTTTTAGGATGTCGAGAGTAAAAGTTATCAACCCCGGCAAAACACCGACCGTTCTCAATACATTTGTCGCTCCAATATTTTTGCTGCCTTCTTTTCTGGGATCTTTGCCGTATAATTTCGAAATTAAAAGTCCAAAAGGGATTCCACCGATAAAAAAAGCCAATAAAACAAATGCTAAAAATAGAATTACCGTCATTGCTTTTGTACCGGTTTTATTTTTACAACTATTCCTTCAAGGTCAAAACGAGCCCGTAAATTCTTCTCAAGGTATTTGCGGTAATTGTCGGTTATACTCTGGGGCAGGTTAGTCTCTGCGGTGATTATGTGTGGCAATTTGTGAACGAGATGAAATGAATAGATGTTGATTCTCTTTTTCCCGATCATAGGCGGATGGTGAGATATGACCGAATCCAAAAGAGTTTCTTGGAGAGTTTGCTCGTCCAATTCAGTACTGCCTCTAATTTGAATTTCCCGGATCGTTTTGACAAGTTTCGGCACGCCTGTTTTCTTGAGAGCTGAAACGAGTACAACGGGAATATAAGATCGTGATTGAAGTGATTTTTTGACGCTTTTAATAAGAATATCCCGATTTTCAGGATCCACGAGATCAGATTTATTAAGGCATACAATCAAACCACCTGCGGATTGTTCGATCTCTTTGAGGACCCTCCAGTCTCCTCTGACGAATCCCTGGCTGGCATCCATTACGAGAATCGTAACCTCTCCTTGCCGGTATTCGTCCCAGGCTCTTTTTATGCTGTAATACTCTATGTCGCTCTCGACTCGAGCCATCCTCCTGAATCCGGCGGTATCAACTATCTCAAAATTATAGCCGTGATACTTTATCTCCTCACTCACCGGATCTCGCGTCGTGCCGGGTTGGTCGTGAACAATGGATCTTTTTCTGTTTAAGATAGTGTTCATCAAAGAGGATTTCCCTACGTTAGGCCTTCCGGCTATTATTATCTTTAAAGGTTTCTCCCTCTCTTTGAAATTTTTGCCTGAAACCCTTTCTTGTATAGAATCGAGCATTTCTCCGATTCCGAAACCCTGAGTGGCTGATATCGGAGTTGGATTACCTAAACCGAGTTCGAAAAAAGGGAAATTAAGTCCCGCGTTACCTGACGGATTATCGATTTTGTTTACCACTATCAAAACACTCACACCCGATTTTCTCAGTATTTCCGCTATTACTTTATCTCCGGGGTTGACGCCGGATTTTCCGTCCACCAAAAACACCACGAGTGAAGATTTACGGAGCAACTCTCCGAGGACAGATGATATCTCATCCATAATTCCTGCTTTTGAATCATACCCGAACAGCCCGCCTGTGTCGACGAAATCATATTTATTGCCGCACCATTCAACTTCTCCATAGTTGAAATCTCTTGTGACGCCTGGTTTTTCGTCAACTATCGCTTTTCTTCTTCCGAGAAGTCTGTTAAAAAGTGTCGACTTGCCGACATTTTGCCTGCCTATTATTGTTATCAAAGGTTTTGACATTTTTTTATTTTACACTTTATTACAATGATTTATCAAGTTTGTTGAAAAAAGACCTTGGGTTTTCCGGACATACAAAGACCTTTCTGCCTGTAGAAATTTCAATGTCAGTAATTTTCAAACCATCTACAAAAAGACCTTCGTGGTTCAGAGTCCTTGCCGGTATTCCTATAATGCCTTCTTCGAGGTTTTCTAAAGCTTTTTTAAGATCTCTGCCCGACAAAAGAGCCGCTGTGTCGACGTTTCCTCCGTAAAATCTGTTTTTTACAGGAACAACTTCAGCGCAATTTTTTCCGCAGAAAATTTTGTTTGCCAACCCCTGGACATAAGGAGCCATAGCGATTCCGGTCAGAATAAACAAAGGCCTTTTTATTTTCAACTCTGATGTTTTTTTTGCTCTATCGATAAAAAGACGCAAACCGCCGACACCATTTTCCAGTTGAGGAAAGTTTGTGTAATAGGATCTTCCGGGTATTTCAACATTCGCTTTCAAAAACATCTGATCTGTGGGGTAAAGAGGCGTCAAGTCTCTTTTTTTTCTAAAAGTTGCGGATAGGGTTAAACCTATGACTTCCTGGGATTCCTCTTTTGTCATCTCCCTTAAAGGCGTCAAACCCTTTCTGTATTTTGTAAGCCCGACAGGCACAAGTGCAACGGAGGCCGCTTTGAGCTTCACGAGATCTTCGAGAGTTTTTTCCAGCACATTTCCGTCGTTCATCCCTGGCACGATTACGATTTGAGTGTGAACTTTGATTCCGGAGCCGACCAGCTTTTTTAGAAGCGGAACTATGGGAGCTCCGCGTTCCAAACCGAAAAGCCTCCCTCTCTCCAGCGGGTCTGTCGCATGAACGCTTATGTAAATAGGCGAAAGTTTCAATTCGGTAATTTTCATAATTTCTTTTTCGGTCAAATTCGTACCGGTGATGTAAGCCCCGCTGAGAAAAGAAAGCCTGTAATCGTCGTCTTTAAATTTAAGAGATTTTCTTGAATTTTTCGGGTTTTGATCTACGAAGCAAAAAACGCACTTGTTCGCACATCTTTTGTATCTGAAAGGCTCGATTACCGCGCCGAATATTTTAGGTGTGTATCCGCCGAGGTCAGCGCTCTTCTTTCCGGCCTGACTCTTCCATACAATTTTACCCCTATAATCTGAAATCCAAAAAGAAAGGTCGAAATAATCCTGGAGCTGTTTCCCATTGATCGAAACTATCTCATCTCCCGGAAGAATTCCGAGTTCTGTGGCAAGTCCTTTACCCGAGACTTTTAAAATTTTTACGCCCATTAGGTCAATTAGACATGTAATCGCAGATTTTCTTTACGCTTTCTACGGCTTCGGCCCCGGAAACGTAGCTTTGCCTGTCACCCGATACCAAACCATTTTCAACCGCCCATTTCCAACTCTCGGTGTAAATGTCCTCCGTTGAATAGATAATAAAAAAGTCCCTTATCAATTTGTAAAAAACTATAGCGAGTTGGAATTTTTTCACAGGGTCGTCGGGATAAAAACTTCCGTCAGGGAAAAGAGGCATAATATCTCTCTGCGAGACTTTCACAGCATAAATACCAGCCCAGTGATTGGATATGTCTTTGGGAAAATCGGAATTCTTGATCGGAAAAAGCTCGAGAATGCAGCTGGAAGAGAACCTTGTCTCTATCAGGTAAGCGAGCTCTCCTCTCGACACAGCTTCAACATTTTGCAAAAAAGTGTCCGGATTTGAAACCCTGATAATCTCAGGGACCATCTTTATTGTTTTGAGAGATCTTACCTCGCCAGTCGTGGAACATGATACGAGAAAGAAGATAAGTATGTAGATAAGTCTCTTCATTCCTTTTCCACTGGCACAAGACATATAAAACTGAACTTACCCTTGCCCTTATTTTTGTATTGATGCTTTTCATCGGACGGGACAAACACCGTAAATCCCTTTTTCAATTCGATTTCACCTTCCTCGGTTTTCAACGCTCCTTCACCTTCTAGTATGTAGTTTATATGCTCCCATGGATGAGCGTGAAAAGGAGTGTACCCTCCCTCATCGAGTTCGAATACCCTAAGCGCCATCGTGGGTTTTCCTTCCCTGGATCCTATAAGCAGGTTCTTTTTTACCCCTTTAGTCTCTTGGTTCTCTATTACCGACTTGATAGCTTGATCTTGCGGCACAACTCTTATCATTTTTCTCTCCGTTTCAGTTTATTCTAATTTTTCTGTAGCTGACGTAAGTCGCCGCCGGGAATGTGTAATTTCCTATTATAGTGTCTATGTTGCCCGGCAAAATTATTGTGTCGTAGAGTAAAATATTGCCGCTTACGGTATCGAGATTCAGAGCCTGAACATAAACGGTCATGTTTCCAGTGTTGAAAAAATTGGCGGGAATATCGACTTGGTTGACCGCGTATGGCAGAGGTATAGGCAGAGGGCCAAATACAGAAGAACCCGTTATCTGTACTATTCCGAGGGCAGGCCTTGTCGTTATCGTTCCATAGTTAGTTGTCCACCTCAGAGTCAGTTTCCCGGCGTTTTGTATGCTCGAGAGGGATATGACCGTGTCCGACGCCGAAGGGTAAGACATGTCTATGTATGGCATAACAACGCTGCCGTTAGCTTCACCCTGATCCGTTTTGAATTTGATAGAGTAAGTCTGGCCGATTTCAAATGGATAGAGAATGTCGGGGGGATAGAGGGGTAAAGCCATTGTAGGCAAATAAAAACTGTCTAAATCCGTGAAACACTTCAGAAAAACCGAATCTCCGCCCGATTGCTTGA
Organism: candidate division WOR-3 bacterium; assembly: GCA_016926475.1. Classification (NCBI taxonomy): domain Bacteria; kingdom Pseudomonadati; phylum Caldifarciminota; species Caldifarciminota bacterium. Next base: position 23,929 of record JAFGON010000074.1, read on the forward strand.
AATAGATATGAAGGCCGTTTACATCGGCATTCCCTCTCATGACCTTTGAGAAGGCAGTTCTGAGGTTTCCGCTTACTGGTAGCTGATAAGGTAGTCCCGGGTATTCATCAGGAAAATAGCCCATGAGGTAATAGATCTGAAGTCCGGTTCCACCCTGTGCCGGGTCAGTCGGTTCCCACCTCTTCGGCTCTTCTACCGGGTTTGTCGTGCTCTTGGAACAAAAAGTAAAAGAAAAAACGAGTAAAGACGCCAGCGATATAGTTAAAAAAAGACGCATAGACACCTCCTATTCAGTGAATTTTATCTTATCTCCGAAAACTATGTTGCGCTCTTTAAACCAACCTCTGTTCACCTCGAGGGCGTATTTTGCGTCAAAGTCTGAAGCAACATTTTCGGTCGAATAAGGTATTAAACTTTCGATTTCCATTATCACCATTGAAGAATCGATAAAAGCTATGTCGAGCTCGATTTTTGTGTTTTTCATCCAAAAATACAGTTTTGTCGGTCTGTCGAAAACAAACAGCATACCCGCATTCTGTTGAAGGCTGTCCCTGTACATTAAGCCTAAGGATCTTTCGTTTTCATCGTCGGCAATTTCGACCGAGAGGGTCTCGTCGCCGACGACAATGAGCGTCTTCTCAAATGAAAGACCGTAGTAATCCGGCTTGAAATCTTCATTCTGCAATTCTCTTTCAACCGGGCCTCTGCAGGAGATAATGACAAAACAAAGGATGACAAATCTAATTTTCATCTTTCTTTTTACTCTGTATTACAAGCGCGTCCAGAAGTATTCCCTCTTCTATCCATCCTTCATCTATGAGTATCTCACCGATTTTCTTATCTTCTCCCTTTTCTTTTTTTTTCTTTTGCGTCTCAAGGGCATCATTTAAGGTTTTTTCGTCTAAGTGCCCCTGTTCTATTAGAATGGATCCTATCAAAATTCGGCTCATTAAAGCCTCCTAATCATTGTACCCAAGTTTAGATATTTTTTCAGAATCATCTTTCCAGTTTTTCATCAGTTTGACAGACAAATCCAAAAAAACGCTTTTTCCCAAAAAACTTTCGATCTTTTCCCTTGAGACGGTGCCGAGTTTTTTTATCATTTTTCCGTTTTCGCCTATTATGATGCCCTTTTGGGATTTTCTTTCTACATAAACAGAAGCTTTTATGTAATGTTTTTTTCTTTTGTCTCTTTCCTTGAAATCATCAATCACCACAGAGACCGAATAAGGTATCTCCTTTTCGTATATATCAAAACAAGTCTCTCTTATAATTTCAGAGCAATAAAACCTTTCGTTTCTGTCCGTGATATCGTCTTCTTCAAAATATTTAGGACCCTGCGGAAGCAGTTTCACGACTGACTGTATTAGCTTTTCTGTGTTGTCGCCCTGAAGGGCTGAAATCAAGATTATATCTTCAAAATCCCTTTTTTTTCTCCAGGAATCTATCAGTGGTAAAAGTTTTCTCTTGTCTTTTATTTTGTCTATTTTGTTTATGCACAAAACCGATGGAGACATCAAACTTTTCGATAGGTCGACGTCTTTATCAATAGGCTCGACAGGTTCTGTGACATAGATAGCCACATCGCAGTCTTTTATGGTTTTTTGAATTTGATTTGCCATGTGTTTCTGTAGTTTGTATTTTGGGTCTATAAATCCAGGTGTGTCAATAATTACAACCTGATACTGGTTTCCGTTTAAAATCCCGAGAATTCTGTTTCTTGTCATTTGGGGTTTTTTTGAAACTGGTGAAAGTTCAAAATCCAAAATTTTATTCAACAATGTTGATTTGCCGGCGTTGGGCAACCCGAATATTCCAGCGTATCCACTTTTAAAAATCTCTTTCATGACTTCATCTTCTCAATATTCAATCCCTATTGTCAAGATTTCTGTGAAAACGCTTTTTTTCTTAATGCACAAATTTTGTGCTAAAATATACCCATGAAATCAGCCCAAATGATAAATTCTTCCGTTTCGACGCAATTTAAAACTTGAGTGAATTTAAGGCATGTATATTGCTTACTTTATTTAAGAATAAAGGAGGCGCTATGAAGAAAATAAATTTCATATTTTCCCTGTTTTTACCGGCTCTGATTTTTTCAGACCAGCTACCCGCGAGGATGAGCGTGGTCACCGGAGAAGCTATAATCCAGAAATCTTATTCAGAGAGTCCTGAGTATGGAATAGCAAATTTACCAGTGGAAGCCGGTGATTCAATTTTTGTCAAAAGCGGTTATGTCGAAATTGACATCGAAGACGGATCTACTCTCAGAATCGGAGAAAACTCTTCCTGCATCATCATTCATACTGGAAAGAATGAAGCGGATAATTCTGTTTCCACTAGAATTTACGCCAACTTCGGAGAATTTGAGCTGTTTTCTTCCACAAAAGAAAACACCAAGAGTTACCTCGACCTCGAGACGGATGTCGGGATCGTCACGTCTTTCCCAAAGGGAGTATTTCGCATAAAAGTAGGTCTGAACGGTGAAATTGAAGCCGAAGTGATAAAAGGGACAGGAGCATACAAGACGAAAAGAGAAGAAAAACTTCTCGAAGCCGGTGATTTTGTCACAATAAATTCTTCCGGAATAGGTTCGATAGTGAGAAGACCTGTATCTGAAAATTCAAACATTTCTTCAACTCCCTACAAACCGGCAACGTATGAAAACCAGAACTCACCGAGCAGAGCTTATGTTCCAAAGGAAATTGAGAGCAGCGCGAGAACACTCGATGAAAACGGGACATGGATCTACGTGTCTTCTCATGGATATTGCTGGAGACCTAAAGTGTACGTCACCGATTGGAAGCCCTACTACGACGGTGAATGGGTTTGGACGATAGGTTGGGGGTGGACGTGGGTGTCCTATGAACCTTGGGGATGGTGGACATACCATTACGGCCACTGGGTCTATTCAAGAAGATGGGGTTGGGTATGGGTTCCCGGTTCAAGCTGGTACTCCGCGAGGGTAGTATGGTGGTGGGGACCCGGTTGGATCGCTTGGTATCCCTATCCGTATTACTGGTGGTATCCCTGGTACTATGATAACTGGTGGGTCTGTGTTACCCGGGAATCCTTTTACAGGCCTCGGTACAGATATCATGACCCCCTGTACGGTTTCGTCGGAGACAAACCTACAAGAACTTACGATCTTGTTGACGTAAATCCCCGGAACAGCGATGGACTTATGGTCAGCCAACCTCTTGACCCGGAACTCTCTTTGAGGACACCTGTTGAAGAAGGGGAATTGACCACGAGAAACCCGGAAAATCCTCTACGGGAAACCCCTGAATTGTCCAGGGGCGACATTCAGCCTGTAAGACCGGAAACCGACACGAGAAGCCCTGTAAATGAAAGGCTTCCTGTGACCGACTCGAGGACAAACAGCGACTTGACTTCGAGAAACACCGGAAATCTGACTACAAGCAGACCGGTCAACGAGAGAACTCCGACAATAAATTCTGACATGACTCCTCCCAGACAAGGAAACATAACTTCCCGTAACACATCAAACACCATAACGACGAGTCAACCGACGACAAGGACAAATCCGACGACCGACAACAGACCTGAAACGGACAACAGAAACTACACTCCACCCACGAACACCAGACCCCAGACTGACGACGACAACCGCAACTACACTCCTCCCACGAACACTAGACCCCAGACTGACGATGACAACAGTAATTACACACCGCCGCAAAACAACAACCAAAATGATAACAGCAATGAAAGGAGAGACAACAACCCTCCTCAAAACACTGACAACCGGCAACAGAACGACGATGAGAGAAGAAACAATCCTCCTCAAAATCAGAGGCCGCCTCAAAGGGAACAGGAAGAAAGAAGACAAAGTCCAAGAAATAATTCAAGGTAAAAAAGAGCTCAATCGAGAAAAACCCCTCCCTCACGGAGGGGTTTTTCGTTAAAATATTCCAAATTATGCCAAAGAAACATATAGCAACTATAACTTTGCTCTGGATGTTGTGGACAGCCGTTTTTTATGGTTTCGTCTTCGACGACATCTACATTTCATGCAGATACGCCGAAAACCTAAGAACAGGAAACGGAATGGTCTTCAACCTTGGAGAGAGGGTCGAAGGTTACACGAATTTTCTCTGGACGTTGTTTTGTGTGCCTTTCACTGCTGCTGGTGGCGACCCCGCAGTATACTTAAAAATACTTTCAATCGCGTCCGCTCTGGTTCTCGTGTTCGTTTTTTACAGCTCTTTAAGAGAATACTGGGGATCGACGGACAAGGCGTTTATAATGGCTCTTTTTTTGAGCGCTTCCCCTTATTTCGCGGTTTGGGCTCATCCGGGTATGGAGACCACTTTTTTTTCTTTGGTTGGTTTTTTGTCGGGATATCTGATTTTCAGAAAAAAATATTTCTGGGGGTTTTTAGTCTCGTCGACCTCCCCTTTGATCAGACCCGAAGGATACATATTTTTTCTATCCGCGGTTTTGGCTTTTCTGACAGTTCAGAGGCCTTTTAAAATCACAAAACTTTTAAAATACCTTTTCTTTCCAGTTCTCATTCTTATTTTATACAACACCTGGAGATTTTTATATTTTGGGGATCTTTTACCCAACACATATTACGTCAAAATGTCAGGGGGGCTTCTCAGGATAATCCCCGGAGCCGAAATGATAGTAGTAGGTCTTTTACTCGGAGGTACCGGATACTTCTTGTTCCTGGCTTTTACAAACAGAAACCGGGATTTTTTTACTTTGTATTCAGTAATTGTCTCGTGGTTATTTTTCGCATACAGTGTCAGTGGAACTCCGGATTTTTTTACCACTTACAGACTGTTCACCCCCTCATTACCTTTTATCCTTTTCGCTTCCGCGCACAAAATTTCTTTGAAAAATAAAATTTCAAAGATTTTCCTTTATTCCCTTTTGGCGTTGAATGTCATAACGGTACTTTTAATAGGCTTCTTTTTCAGGGAAATGAAACCATCTCTGGAAAGAGCACACGGAAGTATAGCCCTGATTCTCAATAAAGAGGCATCTAAAGGAGATGTCGTGGTCTCACAGGAGATGGGTCTTATACCTTATCGAAACCCCGACCTCTATTTTTACGACGTCATTGGACTGGTGACAAAAGATGTCTCGATGAAACTATTCCAGGAAGGAGTGAGCCCTTTTACGATGTACCTGCTTTCCAAAACTCCAGAAGGCCTTGATAGGGTGCAGAAACTTAGATCCGAAATGAGAGACATGATCTTTGAAATAGAGCCGGATTGGGTCATTACCGTCGCTTACCCTTCTTGGAGCGAAGGGGGTAAAATATGGGAAGAACCTAATTCGAAATTATCGAAAGATCTTCTCGTATCATATTCTTCTCAAAACGTTTTCTTCTACAACCTTCTGTTTGATGACAGATTTTGGGAAAGGTATGAACTAGTCAAAGTGTTCCCTTCATACAGAATATACTATGTCCTGCTTTTCCAAAGGAAACCCGAAACTGTTGACTGAAAGTATTTGACAGAGGGTTAAAGAGATTATATAAAAGTGGACAAGCTTTGGAGAGCTAGTCTAATGGTAAGGCACCGGACTTGAAATCCGGCGGAGGGAGACCTCTTGGGGGTTCGAGTCCCCCGCTCTCCGTGGACTGTTTTTTAGGAGAGGTGGCCGAGCGGCTGAAGGCACAGGTTTGCTAAACCTGCGTAGGAGAATATCCTACCGAGGGTTCGAATCCCTCCCTCTCCGAAAATAAATTCCACAAATTTATTTTTGGTAGTTCGCAGCTGTGCTGTGAGCTTATGAAGTAAGCGGGAGGGAATGGTTTACCGAAGGTGAAGCACATCCCTCCCTCTCCGAAAATAA
>JAFGON010000075.1 GCA_016926475.1 candidate division WOR-3 bacterium
CGGCGTGCATCATTTGCTTGCCTGCTCTTGAAGCTCCGCCCATGGAAAGATTTTTTATCGCCCCCCCAACTCCGGCGAGAAGATGCCCTTTGAAATGCGAAAAAACCAGCAGGCTGTCCGCTCTGAATATAGCCCCGCCCACTGGAAAATTCTTGAAATGTACGCCTTTTGTCTTCACCCTCACAACATCTCCTCCGTCGTAACCGTCGGCGATCAATACCGGAACTTTTAGTTTTTCCTGGCAAAATCCATGGTCGTAGGCGAGGTTCAGATGGCTTACAGTTCTGCTCCTCTCGCTTCTGTAGAGAACGTTGGTGTCGGTGACAAAACTCATCCGCGCCTTTTCTCCCAAAGCTTTCAACAATGCCGCGAGAAGATCGGAGGACAGATGGGTTTTGTTTCCCCTCTCGCCGAAATGAACTTTTACGGCTACGGTTCCTTTTAAAACCTCTGGTATCGAGGGGATCAGTTTCAAAAGAGCCTCTTCGGCAGTCGCGTTTTTTACACCGGAAAAATGCACTTTGGCTTTTTTGTCCATGTCTTTCACGCCTCACTCGGGAGAGTCGAGAAAATCGTAGATCAAAACAAGGCTGTCGTTTTTTATCACAAAAAAAGCTTCTCCCTTCCTACCCATGCCGGAAAGCCTGAAAACCCGCTCCCAGTATGCAGTATCTCTTTCAAGCCTTTGACGGTTGTAGCTCAAAAGAGCTCTTTTCATCTTTAGCTCGACGAGCTTGTATTCAAGAGAGTCGTTCTTTTTTCTCATTTTATTTAAAGCGACGAAACTTTCAGGTCCAACGAAAACAGCTTTAAACACGATCGCTATAGCGACGGCAGCCATGAAGGCAAAAATCACTTTGTATTTCAATCCTATCTGAAAGCCTTTCTTCCGGGATATACCGCCACCTGGGCCAATTCTTCCTCGACGACGAGCAGTCTGTTGTACTTCTCGACCCTCTCGCTCCGCGCGGGGGCTCCGGTTTTAATCTGACCCGAGTTCACAGCCACAGCTAAATCGGCTATCGTAGTGTCGGCAGTCTCTCCGCTTCTGTGGCTGATAACAGTCGTCCAGGCGTTTTTCTTAGCCATTTCGATGCACTGAATTGTCTCGGTCAAGGTTCCTATTTGGTTGAGCTTTATGAGTATCGAATTGGCGGATTTTTCGTCTATTCCCCTTTGAAGCCTCTTCATGTTTGTTACGAAAAGGTCGTCACCCACCAACTGCACTTTGTCTCCGAGAGCCCGGTTGAGGTTTTTCCAACCTTCCCAATCGTCTTCCGCGAGACCGTCTTCCAAGGATATTATGGGATACTTTTCCAGCCACGAAGTCCAGAGAGTAATCATTTCGTCCGAGCCAAGCCTGCGGTTTTCCCTTTCCAGGTTATAAAGCCCGTCCTTGTAAATTTCCGACACCGCCGGGTCGAGCGCTATTGCGAGGTCTTCACCAGGTCTGTATCCCGCTCTTTCAATAGACAGCAGGATGAGATCCATCGCCTCTTCGTTTTTCTTGAGAGAAGGGGCGACCCCGCCTTCATCCCCCAACCCCGCGGAAAAACCCCTTTCAAGAACGAGTTTTATTAGGGCATGGTATGTCTCGGCGACTTTTCTAATCGCATCTGAAAAGTTCAACGCTCCCACTGGTACGATCATGAATTCCTGAAAATCGACTCCTCCGACGGCGTGCTTGCCTCCGTTGAGGACGTTGCACATCGGGACAGGAAGAGTTCTCGCGTTGACTCCCCCGAGGTATTTGTAAAAAGGCAACTGGCAGGCCTCCGCGGAGGCTTTTGCAACAGCGAGAGACACCGAAAGTATCGCGTTCGCTCCGAGTCTTGATTTGTTAGGTGTGCCGTCGAGGTTTATCAGCATTTCGTCAATGGCGGCCTGGTCGAGGGAATCCATTCCGATTATTTCCGGGGCAATTTCTTCGTTGACGTTTTTAACGGCGTTTAAAACCCCTTTCCCGCCGTAACGAGCTTTGTCTCCGTCCCTAAGTTCTACCGCTTCATGGGTTCCTGTTGATGCGCCCGATGGAACCCCCGCTACCCCGATTTCACCAGTTTCAAGATAGCACTCGGTCTGCAAAGTGGGGTTGCCCCTGGAGTCGAGTATCTCTCTTGAAAAAACACCTGTTATAAAACTCATGGTCATCCTCCTTCAGCGCAAAAAACAAAAAATCTACAACTCGTGTTATTATTTACACTATTTTCGACGCTGTATAAATACATTTTTCTTGACACTCCAAAGCTGCGGATATATTTTAATTTTCTATTACCTAAAAGACCGAATAGAGGAACATTCAAAAGGAGGAAAACGGATGTCGTATGTCTCAGAAATCATGACTGCCGTGGAAAAACGCAACGCAAACGAACCAGAGTTTATTCAAGCCGTCAAGGAGGTCCTTGAATCCATCGAACCTGTTCTCGAAAGACACCCTGAATACAAGGATGCTGGTATACTCGAGAGGCTTGTGGAACCCGAAAGGCAGATTATATTCAGAGTTCCTTGGATGGACGACACTGGCAAAATCAGGGTCAACAGGGGTTTTCGTGTTGAGTTCAACTCCGCAATAGGACCCTACAAAGGCGGTTTGAGGTTCCATCCTTCGGTGTATCTCGGAATAATCAAGTTCCTCGGTTTTGAACAGATATTCAAAAACGCCCTCACCGGAATTCCCATGGGCGGTGGTAAGGGCGGTTCCGATTTCGACCCCAAGGGAAAATCAGACCGTGAAGTCATGAATTTCTGCACAAGTTTCATGACCGAATTGTACAGGTATCTCGGCGCTCACACAGACGTCCCTGCCGGTGATATCGGAGTGGGAGGAAGAGAAATAGGTTACCTGTTCGGAACCTTCAAAAAAATCACCAACAGTTTTGAAGGGGTTTTAACCGGAAAAGGTCTGACTTGGGGAGGAAGCCTCGCCAGGACGCAAGCCACCGGATACGGATGCGTTTATTTCGTCCAGGAAATGCTCAAGACAAGGGGAGAAACCTACAAAGGCAAAACAGCGGTTGTCTCCGGTTCTGGAAACGTAGCTATTTACACTGTCGACAAACTTTATCAACTCGGCGCAAAACCAGTCGCAATGAGCGACTCAAACGGCTATATTTACGACCCAGACGGCATAAAACTCGACACAGTCAAACAGATTAAAGAAATAAAGAGAGGGAGAATAAAAGAGTATCTGGATTACCACAAAGGCGCGAAATACGAAGAAAACTGGACAAACATCTGGAAGATCAAGTGCGATGTCGCTTTCCCGAGCGCGACTCAGAACGAAATCGACGGGACAAGCGCCGAAGCTCTTGTGTCGAACAAGTGCATGGCCGTGGGAGAAGGCGCCAATATGCCCTCTACCCCTGACGCCGTAAAAGTTTTCCTCGACAAAAAAATCCTCTTTGGACCGGCTAAAGCCGCAAACGCCGGAGGAGTAGCAACTTCCGGTCTTGAAATGAGCCAAAATGCCGCTTTTACATCATGGTCGTTTGAAGAAGTGGACAAAAAACTTCACAATATCATGATAAACATCCACGAAGCTGCCAGAAAAGCCGCTGAAGATTACGGGACGCCCGGAAACTATGTCAACGGAGCCAACATCGCCGGGTTTGAAAAGGTCGCCAAAGCAATGTTCGACCAGGGAATATTCGGGTAATCTCAGGGTCAGGTCAAAAAAAGAGCGGTGTTGATCACCGCTCTTTTTTTATTAGTTCAAAAACCGGGCCAGTTCTTCGAGAGTCTCTTCTACAAAAAAATCTATGAACCCTATTTTTCTTTCTTCCTCTTTTTCTTTTTCTGATTTGCAAATCAGGACATCAACCGCTGTAATACCCGCCTTTTTCGACGCTTCAAGAGCAGTCGGAGCGTCGTCGACCAACAGGGATGAATTCACTTTCGAGTTGGTCTCCTCCAGAACTTTCAGATATGTTTCTGTCAAATCCTTGTGCTGACAAAAAAACATACCGTCGAAAAACCCATCCATGCTGAATTTCCTTAAAACAGGGATGACGAGTTCGCTTTTGTTTGAAGTCTGAAGGTAGATCCTGTAACCGTCTTTCCGCAATCCCGTCAGAATTTCTACAGCGCCTTTTACTGGTTCCACTTCTTCCTCGTAGGGTTTTCTGGCTATTTCAAACCATTCGGCGACTATCTGCTCCGTAGAGCTTTTTATTCCGAAATTTTCCCTGAAATACACCGCAGTGTTCTCGAAAGACATGCCCTCGATTTTCGATTTCAGGTCCATAGGGACTTCTATACCGTGTTGCGCGAGAAACTTCTCGTCTATAGATTCCCATATCCAAATCGTGTCCGCGAGAGTTCCGTCAAAATCGAAAAATATGGTTTTGTGTTTTTTTTCTTTCATGTAATATAATTAGAGCTGGATTTTCAGAACCGAAATAAACTAAAAGGAAAACACTGCGATGTCAAAGTATTTTTTTGAACGGGGAATAAGGTTCGAGTGTCAGAATTGCGGAGCCTGCTGCGACGTCGAAAACGGAGTGGTCTATCTTTCTGAAGAAGATATGATAAAAATTCCAAAATTTCTCGGAATTTCCCAAGATGATTTTCGGCTAAAATACACTGCCAGAGATGAAGACGGAAACAATATCATAAAAGACGGGCACCCTTCTAAATGCAGGTTTTTATTCCAAAACAAGTGTATGATATATCCAGTCAGACCTGTTCAGTGCAGAACTTATCCTTTCTGGTCAAGCAATCTGCAGGACGAGAAAAAATTCTTTTCTCTGCCTTGCCCGGGAATAGGAAAAGGCAAAATCGTAGGGGCAGAAACCATTCAAGAGATGTTTTTGGAACACAGAGAATTTTTAGCGAAGCTTTTTGGGTTAATATGAATTTCAAAAAAATCATTTTTTTCGTCTCCCTCGTCGCGATTTTTTCCTGTTCAAAAAATTCCCGGGAAATTTTCAGGGAAGAGACTTCTTTTATATGCATGGACACCAAAATCAAAATCGTAGTCACCGGTCAAGACCGGGAAACTTTGAAAAACTGCCTGCAAAAGGCTTCACAAAAACTTTCTTTGTTCGACTCTCTCTTCGGACCCGAGAACAGATTTCTCATAGATTCTCCACTGGATCCGTTGTCGGTCTATCTCTGGGAAAAGTCCTGCGAAATGAACAATGCCACCGAAGGGGCTTTTGACCCAGCTCTCGGAGAAGTATCCGCGCTCTGGGGAGATTTCGACGCGGGAGACATAAAAATTCCCGACAGGTCATTGTTGGACTCGTTGATAGAAGTCAGAAAACTTTGTTTTCCTAACGTCGAAAACGGATTGTTGGTTTATACTCAATGGATGAAACCCGACCTCGGAGGCATCGCAAAAGGTCTCGCCGTAAGGACAGCCGCTGAAATTTGCGATTCTCTTGGAGCGGAAGGGATCCTAGTCGAAGCCGGCGGAGACATCTGCGCTCTGGGTTTTCGCGAAGACAAGAAGCCATGGAAAATTGGAGTGCTGCACCCGAGAAAACCAAACGAACTCGTAGCTGTTTTATCACTAAAAAACCTTTCTGTATGCACATCCGGCGACTATGAAAGGTATGCCGTCAAAGACGGAGTTAGGTATCACCACGTTTTAAACCCTTTTACCCTGAGCCCATCGGAAGGAATCGCCAGCGCGACGGTCGTCTGTGAAAAGGCAGAGGAAGCGGACGCCTACTCGACGGCGTTCATGATTCTGCCCTTGGAAAAGAGCATGAACATAGCAAAAGAAAAAAATCTCGATATTCTATTGGCGGTTTTGTCGGACACTACACTTGAGTTTATTTGCTCTCCGGGTTTTGAAAGACACGTAATCAAATGGAACTGCCCCCACAGGGAATTCAGACCTTGAAAAAAGCATTGTTCTCCCAAAAAATGCCAGACGGCTCGGTCAAATGCCTTCTCTGTTTTCATGAATGTGTCATAGGAGAAAACAAAACAGGACTATGCAGAGTAAGGGGGAACGTTGGTGGAGAACTATACAACATCGGCTATGGAAAGACAATTTCGATGTCGATAGACCCCATAGAAAAAAAACCTCTCTACCACTTCAAACCAGGTTCGGTAATTTTGTCAATAGGACCCAACGGGTGCAACCTCGACTGCCCTTACTGCCAAAATTCCGAGATCTCCCAGGAAAACGCCCAGACAATCTACCTTTCCCCGGAAAATGCCGGCAAATTGTCGAGAAAAAACGGATCTGTAGGTTTGGCTTATACGTACACGGAACCTCTGGTGTGGTATGAATACATTCTCGATGCGGGTGAGGAAGTTAAAAAAAACGGGGGTTGCAACGTAATAGTCTCCAACGGCGTCATAAATGAAGCGCCTCTTAAAAAAATCATACCCCTGATAGACGCGGCGAACATAGACTTAAAGACGTTTTCAAGTGAAAAATACAGAAAAATACTCAAGGGAGATCTCGATTCGGTGCTCAGGACAATCAGACTTCTCAAAGAAAATTCGGTTCACGTCGAAGTGACGACACTCGTCGTCACCGGATTCAACGACACCGATGACGAAATTGAAAACTCCGCTAAGTTTATTGCTTCTGTGGACCCTCGAATTCCATACCACATATCGAGATATTTTCCCCATTATAAATACGAAGCGCCCCCGACATCCGAGGAAAAACTCGGCAGATTTTACGAGATAGCTAAAAATTATCTGTCGTTCGTTTACCTTGGGAATACCTTTCAAGCTGGTAAAAACGACACTTATTGCCCGGATTGCCTAAACCTCTGGATTGAAAGATCGTATTTCTCTGCTGACATAATCGGAATCCGGGATGGAAAATGCTCTAAGTGCGGCAGAGACACCGGGATACAGTTCTGACCCAGATGAAGAGCATTTTAAAATTCTATCCCTATCAGAGAGACTACTTTGTAGTCGGAATTTTTTTCGCTCTCGCCGTCATTTTAATAATCAACAAATTCAAAACGGAAGAAAAAAGCTATTACGCCGTTGTGGAAACAGCCCAGGGTGAAAATGTTTCGGTTCCCCTTTCAAAGGACACGTCTTTCTCCGTCGAGGGGAGAATCGGAAGAAGTGAAATCCAAATCGAATCCGGAAGGGCGAGAATAGCATCCTCTCCTTGCCCGAAACAGATATGCGTGAAAAGGGGATGGATAAGCCGCACATGGGAATCTGCCACCTGTCTGCCTAACGGAGTTTGGCTTTCCATAGAAGGCGAAAAACAAGATATTGACGCGACGACTTATTGATATGAAAATCGGCTTGGGAAAAATAATCGAACTCTCTGTCTTTTCTTCGTTGGTAGTCTCTCTGCATACGATAGAGAGCTTTCTCAACCCCACATTCTTTAAAATCGGACTCGGCAACGCCGTTGTTCTTTACCTGATTCTCAACAGAAGGACATCGACGGCGCTGATTACAACGCTTTTAAAAATCGCCGCTTACGGATTTTTGTCAGGTTCATTCCTAAGTCCTGTTTTTTTTGCCGTATTATTTGCATCAATTTCAAGTTTTACGTTGATGGCGGTTTTCATCCGAGTTTTAAAAACAGGACCGATAGGCGCGAGCATACCCGCGAGCTGTGCTCATAACCTGGTAATTCTTCTGTTCGCCGAAATTCTGATCAGGGGCATAACCTCTTCCCTTTTCCCCTTTGTTTTCGCGTTCAGTGTCTTAACCGGCTTTATAACCGGCTGGGCCGCTTTTATTTCTTTGAAAACTCTAAAAAACCTTGACACAAAAAAAGATGAGTATAAAATAACTTTTTAAGTGGGGCTGTGGCGCAGTTGGCTAGCGCGATTGACTGGCAGTCAATAGGTCACGGGTTCGAATCCCGTCAGCTCCACCATAAGTCGCGACAATAAGATGGAGGTAGCATGAAGAAGTGTCTTATAATATTTCTCTCGGTTGCATTACTGTTGAGTCTTTTCTCCTGTGTCACTGAATCTGAAGCGGACGCTTCGGGTAAAATTAAAAGAGCTGACCTCGCGCTGAAGAATCTCAGGCAGTCAATGGATAAGTTTTACCAGGTCAGAGGTTACTACCCATACATCTCGGCGAATCTCGTCCCCGAAAATGCCAGTGTTGAACTGATTGTTGACGACACCGGAATATTCATAAATTCAAGGGAAAATTCAGTCGCTCTGTCGTACATCACCGACACGACTCTTTTCAACGAATCAGACGACAGCATCCTTCTGAAAAAAGACGAGTTTCTCGTGAGAAGGTGGGTTTACTACCTGAGGTCTTCGGACAGACACCTGATTATAGACACACTGAACGCGTCATTGAATTTTGGAGAAAACGAAAGCCTCGGAGCTGTTTTACGCGTTAAAGACACGAATTTCATCATCGCTGTCCGCGACGGAACTTCTGAAATGCCTTATCACATATACGAAGTTACACCTTCGAATCTTCTGGCGGTGAAAGACAGCGGGTTGATTTCATTCGTGAAAGGCGAATACACGCTTTCTTTTGAGAGTTATTCGTATGCGCAAAACAACGAGACGAACAGTTTATGGCTTTTTGACACTTTGGCTTTGATCGAAGACTCCACAACTCTTAGGGAGATAAAAGAAGCCATCGCTCTTGAGGATTTTATCTACGAAACTTCCGACCCTTTCAGAAAGTATTTTATTGCGGCTCACGCCACCGATAGAAACAACACTCCTGTCACCACGAGAAAAGTCGCCAAAGCTTCTTACGATTACTCCATGGAAAACATTCAGGCTATAGATCCTGTAGAATACAGCAGTGAATAGACTTAATTCAAGGCAGAATTTGCATGAATAGATTTGGAGGGATAATGTTTGGAATATTTAAAAAAGCGGGATTTTTGCCGATATTGATGTTTCTCGTCATGACCTGCCAGACCACCGGTCAGGTTCTAAACGGGGAAGACAATTCACTCGCAAGCGATGAATACGGATGCAAAAAATTCTACAACCTCGCGATAAACTACCAGAGGAGCAGGTTGTGGATGGAGGCGGTCGAATTTTACGAAAAAGCCATCGCTTGTTCTTCAGACTACACCGAAGCTTACGTCGGACTCGGGAACCTCTATGAAGAGATAGATTCCACCGAAGCCGCTCTTTCGGTTTGGCAGAATATGATGACGACTTTCCCGGACAGAATAGAACCCTACATCGAATACGCAGGGTATCTGAGTGATCAGGAAAATTTCGTCGAAGCCGAGGAAATGTATAAAACAGCCTATTCAATAGATTCAACGAATTCTACGGCGATACTCGGTCTGGCTGATATTCTCACAAAGCAGGACAAATTTGACGAAGCCCTGCCGTATTTGGAAAGAGCGATTGATTTCACTGAAGATTCCGCTGTTCTGCTCGCTCTCAAACAGAGAATGGCGAAATGCTATGTCGGAATAGGTTGTCCCGATAAAGCTTCGAGCCTTCTCGAGGAGATTTTAATCGCTTATCCGGACAGGATTGAAATTCACGCGTGGTTAGCGGAAGCCTACCAGGGAATGCGCGAATACGACAAAGCCATCCAGCACATGGAAATCCTGATAGAGAGCGATTCATCTTTGCAGAGGTTGATGGAATACGGCTCTCTTCTCGCGGTCGCCGGAAGGACATCCGAAGCCATAGCCATCTTCAGAAGGGCTATCGGAAGCGGAGGCGGTCTGTCGGCTTATAAAAAAGTGATAAGCCTTCTAAACAGCTCCGGTCAGACTTCCATGGCAATGCAGTTCGCCCAGGAAGCCCTCTCTTCTTATCCAACCGACAGCTACCTGAACGTTTTGGTCGGCACAAAATACCAAGCCGCGGCCGTAGACGCGTGGAACAACCAGAACTGGGACGAATGCATAGCCAACTGTGATATAGCAATTTCATATTTCTCAAACGCTACATCCGGCTCATACGTCTCCCAGGCTCAGCAGAAACTCGCTAATGTACAACAGTTGAGAGAAGCCGCAAGGCTCAAGAAGATATACTGAAAATGGACAAAACACACACAACCAAAAATGGCGCCGCAAAGAAATGGGCATTGCTCTCATTTCTCCTGCTGTTAATAGCTGGTTATATCGGCTTTCAGTTTTTGGCGATACCAATCCGCCAATACGAAATCAGAAAGAAAGCGGATGAAAAAATCAGGTTCGAAGACAATGAAGTCATCAGGACAAAACTCGTCCAATTCATGAAAGAAAAAGGGGTAACCATATCACCCGACAGCATTTTCATAAGGCGGAAAGGGAAAGGTGAAATTGGTGACAGTGTCGCTATACAATTCAGCTACACCGACAGCTGCAGACTCTTGGGCGATGTTCTGGACATACCGCTTAACCGATACTTTGTCTTTCACCATGACATCGAGCTGAAAAACATCATGCAAGATGCACCTCTGCGTAAGTAGCCTGTTTTTTTTTTTAGCGCCTTCGTCAACCTGAGTATCGAAGGCGCATTTTCTTTTCCCGACAGTCTAAAACAGAAACTAGTCCGAACGGAAGACGTCGAATTAGCCGCAGAAGAAATTTTATCTTTTTATCTTTCAACCGGAAAACCTTACGCGCGGGTATTCGTGGAAGAACTCGCGTTTGAAGAAAGCGGAATGTCGGTGAAATTCAAGGTCGAAGAGGGACCTTACGTGACGATAAAAGACGTCGTTTTCACCGGGAATCATTCAACTTCACAGCACTTCCTTTTGCTCGAATCCCGACTTCCAAGGTCGGATTTTTTATTTGACTCCAGAAGAATATCCCGGGCTACAAATAATATAGACGAACTCGGTTTTTTGACGGTAAGCGAAAACCCCTACCTTGTCAACACGGGCAGAATCGAATACGCCTCACTCGTCATACCCGTAAAGTCCAGGAGGACTAACACTGTCTCGGGTTCATTTTTTGTTTTGCCCCAAACCAACGCGACAGGCGGCAAAATCTACGCCACCATCAAAAACATAGCCGGGTCAGGACATTCTTTGTCTGTCAACTGGGAAAAACCCGACGAAAAAAAGACTCTTTTGGCCCTTTCCTCCAAAGTCTTATGGCTTTTCTCAAGACCTTTGGACGCCGAAGCAGGACTATCAATACGAAGGGACGAACAGTCAGACAGGCTTACCGCAGAAATCAAATTGTATTACAACTTGCAATACGCCAGTATATACAGCGGTTTGGAATACCTGGATTTTTCGTCAACCAACGGACGCTGGGAAACGTACAGAAACGTCAGCGGCGTTGTTTGCGATTTTATCGACTACAAAAAAAACCCGTCACGTGGTTTTTTGGGAAAACTTGAGGTCAAAAACGGCTCTTTGACTTCCAACAGCGTCAACTATTACGATTTTTCTTTCACCCTATCCGCAGAGACTTTCTTGCCATTGAAACCTTTCACGCTAAGACTTGCATCGACAACTCAAGCCATATTGACAGACGCCGACCTGGAAGATTTGAAAATACTGTACGGAGGCGAAAACGGCCCAAGGGGTTTTTTAAACGAGAGTATATCGGCGAGAAAAGGATCGATATTTGTTGTTGAACCCCGCGTTCTGACCGGCAAGACAAGTCATGTAATGCTGTTCTACGAATTCTTCTTGTACGAAGACACGCAGAAAGAAGTGGAAAGGGAACACAGTTTCGGAGCCGGGTTTTCTCTGGGTACAAACGAAGCTGTTTTAAAAATATACATAGCCGGCAACCCCAAGATTGAAAGTTACAGAGACGCCGTCTTCTACGCCGACGTCTCCTACGATTTCTGAAAGTTTCTATTTATGCCTTTTTGAGGAGTATTTCTCGTATTCTTTCTTCATCTGAGTTTGTATTTTTACGAAAGCGGAATTGAAACTCTCTTTCAAGTTCTTTTTCAGGGCTTTTGAATAGAACTCCTTGTTGTGGGAGTGGAGCGATATTTCCACCAACGTGTCAACTCCGCTTTTGTCGACGATCAACTTCGCGTTGTGTATTTCTTTAGCGAACTGTGTCAGTTTGTCCAGTTTTTTGTCAATCTTGTCCTGCATTTTGACGTATTCATCCTTCAGTTCTTCATTTCTGACCGTCACGGAGATTTTCATCATTCCTCCTTTCAAATTGACAATACAGTGTCCCGAGAAAATTCCTGCTTTGTTTGAGGGTAATCTTTTCTAAAGTGCAAACCCCTTGATTCTTCCCTCAAATAAGCGGATCGGATTATCAGATCTGATACGATGATCATGTTTCTAAGTTCGACTCCCGAAGCCGAGTATTCGCCGCTTTTATCACCGCCGAGAGAGGCTTTCATCTCCCCTAAAACCTCTTTTGCTTCATCGAGGTTTTCCTTCATCCTTACAATGCCGCAATTTTTCCACATGGTTCTTTTCAGTTTCATTTTCATGGTCTCGGCCTCGTCTTTTTTCTCCGAACAATCCATTTCGTCCATCTTTATTTCGCGGTTGTTCTGACCGCGTACGACCTCGTCCTCATTGAGAAGAAACCT
Organism: candidate division WOR-3 bacterium; assembly: GCA_016926475.1. NCBI lineage: Bacteria > Pseudomonadati > Caldifarciminota > Caldifarciminota bacterium. Next base: position 12,402 of record JAFGON010000075.1, read on the forward strand.
AGCCGCCCTGTTTGAAAATACGAGCGTCTCGAGAAGCGAATTCGAAGCCAGTCTGTTTGCGCCGTGAACTCCGGAGAAAGCCGTCTCCCCCGAAGCGAAAAGGTTGGGGATTCCCGTCTGTCCGTTCAAATCAATTTTTACACCTCCACACATGTAATGAGCCGCAGGAACTACAGGTATGAACCCTTTTGACAGGTCGACGTTTCTTTTGGTGCATTCTCCGTATATATGGGGAAATTTTGTTTTGAACTTTTCAAGAGAAATTTCTGAAATGTCAAGAAGGACGTGTTTGTCTCCTGTCTCTGTCATGTAGGAGTGTATAGCTCTCGCGACTATGTCTCTCGGAGCAAGAGACTCGAGTCTGTGGACTCCCTTCATGATCTCATCTCCCGAGATGGATTTAATCACCGCCCCTTCTCCCCTAACCGCTTCGGATATCAGGAAAGAATTCATGCTTTCGTCCCTGTTCTCTTCGTACAAACTCGTGGGGTGAAATTGGATGAATTCCATGTTGCAAATCTGAGCTCCGGCTCTGTAAGCCATAGCTATACCATCGCCGGTCGCTATTTTCGGGTTGGTCGTGAACTCGAATACCTGCCCGGCTCCGCCGGATGCTATCATCACAGCTTGAGCTCTTTCTTCTTTGAGAACTCTCTTATCCGGTAAAATGGTTTTTACTCCCTTGCACACGCCATTCTCCATGATAAGATCCACGACCATAGTCGTCTCTCTGAGTTCTATGTGGCTGTTGCTTTTGACGAGAGAAAGAAGGGTTTTTTCAATAGCGTTTCCAGTGCTGTCCTTAGCGTGCCATATCCTTCTTCTGGAATGCCCTCCCTCAAGCCAAAGTTCGGGTCCGCTGTTTGCCATCGAGAATTCGACCCCGAGAGAAAAAAGCCTCTCGACGAGAGAAGGGCCTTCTTCAACCATGACTTTGAGAGCTTCGAGATGGCAAAGCCCCTCACCCGCGGATACAGTGTCGTCAAAATGAAAGCTGAACGAGTCGTCTTTGCCGTGAACAGCGGCTATGCCTCCCTGAGCAAAGTTTGTGTTGGCATCGATCCCCTCTTTTTTTGTCAGAATCAATACATCGTATTTCTTACTCGTTTCGAGGGCAAAATAGAGACCGGCGAGTCCAGAGCCGATAACTAATATCTTTTTCCTCACCAAATATCTCCGATATTCTCATTCGTGTACTTCTCCCAGTTTGGATGATTTGTCTCGTTGGGGTCGTTTGAATAGACCAGTTCGAAAACTCCGTGTCCGGACATGTCGGCGAATACGTATTTCCTTCCGTAACGCCAGTAAATCCATATTTCATTGGGGACATAGTGGTCGTCGGCAGGGATAATTTCGATTTCTTCGGGTTTTCCGTTTTGAATGTATATTCTGCCCCTGTCCGATTCAGAACCTGTTTCAAAACCGCTTGAATAATGCTCTTCAGCGTAGTCCATTCTCTCGGCGAAAAGTTCGAGTTCTTCGTTGATGGGTGTCATGGGGTTAGGGTCTCTTGTGGACCAGAAAATTCTCGCCAGGTTGTCTTTTGCCTCTTCTTCGAGTATTTCATAGACCTGCAGTTGGTTCACTGTTAAAAGCATCTCAATCCTGGTGTAATACTTCTGGGCTAAATCCGACATTTCCATCTGGACAGTCTCCTGTGCTATGTCGACAGGCTGCCAGTTTACCGAAAATTTTTCGGTTCTCTCCACGCCGTTTAGGTAAATTTTAAACGTGTAGTCTCCGTCTTCGAAGTCTCCTATAGGCACGTTTATGACTTTTCCGACATAACCGCCGCTTTCGACATCGCCGATAAATGAAGTGTATTTCCACACCTCATTCTCCTCGCTATCCAAAACCGAAGAAATGACGTTGATCGAATCTGTTTGAGGATAGACTTCGTAATAAACAATGAGTTTAGGATTTACAACAGTCATCTCCCTGTCGAAAAGAGGGTAAATCAAAAGTCCGTTTTTTACCAAAAATCCGGAATCAGAAGACGCGGAAACGCTTTTGGAGAGAAAAATATCAGAGAGCGGAGTCCCTTGTTCCAGAGGCGAAGCTCTGAAAGAAATTCTGCCCTCCCTGGTGCCCATAGTCTCTGTGAGAGTTATCTTAAGAGTATATGCCTGGGTGAGGTCAATTGAAAAATTGTCCAGCGCCGAGTAATCCGTGCCTGTGGAGGGTATCTCCAAGGGCCACGATGTCGACATTCTCGTGCTGTCATTTTCGTCAACTACATCGAGATTTAAATTCACCGAGCTGTATAAAGGGTTGGATGGAACATTTATATACATCTCCAGCCATGTCACACCAGATCTGTCAAGATACCTTGAAGTTTGAACGTAAAACCTTATATCGCCTTCGGATACAAATAGGCTGCTAATTATAGTCAAAATAATCGCGCCAAACATCGAGCCACCCCCTAGGTTCAGTTAATTCATAGTTTCCTATCAAATGCTCATCGACAAAAGTAAATTTCAGGCCTCTGGAATAATAGTACCAGATCTGAAACGGTCTTGTTTCAAGTTGGAATGAATAATCTTCGATTTCATCGGGCAAACCAAGAAGAACATAGATTCTTCCCCTGTCTGTTTTCCACCCTTTTGTGCCTTCGACGAACCTCTCGTCAGCGAATTCTATTCTTCTGTAATAGATCTCCATAACCTCGTTTCTTTCTGAAGACGGCGTCGGGTCGTGTCCACCCCAGAATTCGTTTAAAAAAGCCGCTTTATCCTCGATACTCTTCCGCGATAAAATTTGGAGCTGGTTAGGAGGTACGGCGAAAACGAGTTCCTCCACCATCTTCTCGGTCATCACGGAATCGAGATACTCTCGGTTTATTACCCTGATGGTTCTTCTCGTAGTGTCGAGTCCGTTGGAGAAAGAGACAATGTAAAATCCAGTGTCTTTCGGAGCTGTAAAAGTATGTCTGAAGATATCCTGTCCAAGGAGCGTGGAAGTTTCACACTGTTCGGTTTCTATTTGAACCGAACCCCGGGAAAGAGAAAAGATGCAAGGATCTATAACGGACGACGAGTATATATCGTATCTCTCCCCGTATCCCAACTCGTCTCCAAAGACTATTGAGTCATCCTTCATAATCAATATTTCTCCGACGGTTCTGACAGGGTTATCAAGTGATACGAACAACTGACTTTTTTTGCAGGAGTTTACGTCCGAAAAGGTGACGCCTATTTTCCCGGCGTTGAAATCTTCGACGTAGAATGAAAATGAGTAATCATCTGTGACTGAACGCATCAGCGTTTTCATGTATTCCTGAAGATGCCAGTCTCTTTGAACTATTTCACCCTGAACGACTTCACCTTTTTCATCGAAGACTTCAATTACAAGCCTGTATGTCGCTTTCCAAAGCGAATCATCCCTGAGAAAGATCAAATCGTTTGAGCTGACCCTGAAAAACACGAGGAAAGATAATTTATCTTCACTTGGTTCTCTGTATATCTGGAATCCGGTTCCGTATATATCTAAAGCCGAAAATAAAATTAGCGATAAAAACAACGCTTTAAATCTCACAACTTATTTTACCCTATATTCATTCTGTTTTGGATAGAAATATTTCTGAACCCTAAAAACCTTTTTTCAAGCAAAATCTTCCGATTTCATCACAGACCATGTTTACATCATCATCTTCCAGTTCAGGATAAATTGGAAGAGACAAAAGCCTTTCCCCTGCTTCTTCCGCCACCTGGAAATCCCCCTTTCTGTGCCACAAGTATTTGTATGCTTCCAGCCGATGCAGCGGAAAAGGGTAATGAACGCCTGTCTGTATCCCATTTTCGTTTAAATAACCGGCAAGTTCGTCTCTTTTGGAATGCTGGATGGCGAATATATGATAGGCAGGTAAGCCGTCTTCACCCGGGGACTGGGTCCAGACACCAAGAGATGAAAGTCTTTCTCTGTAAATATCCGCTATGTCTCTTCTTCTTTGGACCCAACGATCCAAGTGTTTTAATTTAACGCTCAAAACCGCCGCCTGAATTCCGTCGAGTCTTTCGTTGAACCCCTCCAGGGAGTGGGTGTATTTTCCCTCTCTGCCGTGATTCCCAAGTTTTCTTATGTATGCTTCGGATTGATCCGAGTCGGTGACTACGGCTCCAGCATCGCCGTATGCGCCTAAATTTTTTCCCGGATAAAAACTGAAGCAAGCGCAGTCTCCAAATTCCCCCGAAACCTTTTCTTCTGCCTGTAAATTCATCCTAGCTCCGTGACTTTGACAGCAGTCCCATACAACTTTCAGCCCTTTTTCCTCCGCGGTTTTCTTGATGCTTTCGACGTCGGCGATCTTGCCGAACAGGTCCACGGGAATTACCGCCTGGACGTTTTTCACACAAGAAAGTTTTTCTACATCCATGAGCAAATCTTCTTTTTTTACGTCCACGAGAACTACCTCGGCGCCTGCCCATGTCACGGCTTCTGCCGTCGCTATAAAAGTCATCGCTGGAAGAGCTACTCTGTGACCTTTTCCTATGCCCTGGCTTTTAAGGGCTAAAAAAAGAGCTGCGGTTCCGTTGGCTGTGCCTATAGTGTGTTTTCTTTTGGTGTAAACAGAAAACCCCTTTTCAAATTCTTCGAGATATCTGCCTCCGACAAAAGCTGAATCCCGAATCACCGAAAATAAAGCGCGGTCAATATCTTCTTTTATCGAATTATACTGAGTGTTCAAATCGAGAAATTTAATTTTTTTCATTCCCCCTCCAGTGATATAATAATTAGTTGTTCAACAATTGATTGGAATTGATCTATAATGACAAGACAAAGAGCTATAAAGTATAAATACGATCTCCTCCTTATAGATTTGATCTCGTTGAATTTTTCTTTCGCCTCAGCGCAAATAGCAAGGTTTTCAGGGTTTATTAAACCACAAGTGGCTTTATTCGGTCAAATACATATATCCGTCAATTTGATCGTCTTTTTCTTCTTCTCTCTGTTCGCCGTTTTCATTTTTCACCTTTTCGGTTTGTATAAAATTCAAATGCTCACCAACCGTTTCGGCCACACGTTGGGCCTACTTCAGGCTCTTTTCACCTCAGCTATCTTTTATGCATTCCTCAACTACATCACCAAATTGAACTATCATTTCACCGACAGCAGGCTCGTACTCATCTATTGGCCTTCTTTCTCCCTCGTCCTGCTGATTATTTTGAGGGTTTTTTTCTACCCGATTTTTCACAGGTATGTTTCAAAAGTACCATTCAACAAAAGGAGAATGCTCGTCATAGGAGACGCCGATATAGTGGCAAAATGCGTGACGTACCTTGAAAAAAACCAAGCTTACGGATGTCAGGTAGTAGCCGCCCTCAAGATCAAAGACGAAGACGGAAAACACGAAGATTTGGAGATTTATTCTTTTGAAAAAGCTTCGGACATAATAGACAAATTCGCGCCTACCGACCTTTTTGTGGCTCTGAGGGACACATCGACAAAAAACGCTATATCTATAATTTCAAAGCTTCACCCTTCAATAAAGAACATTGAATTCACCTCCCTTCAATACGAAAGGCTGGCGACCTTTATCAGAACAGACAAATATTGCGATATACCGGTATTCTCTCTCGGAATGTCTCCTTATTTCTTCTGGTACAAATATTTTAAAAGAGCCGCGGACCTATTTTTATCACTTTTTATAATAGCCCTATCACTTCCTCTTTTAGCGACGTTATGGGCTTTGATAAAAATTTCCTCAGACGGTCCGGGTATAATATCCCAGCCGAGGGTGGGGAAAAATGGCAAGCGTTTCAATTTTTACAAGTTCAGGACCATGCGGCTTTCAGAAAAAAAATCCGCCGAGAAAAGAAACGACGCCTACATAGAAGCTATTGAAAATGAAAACAATGTCATCAGCAAAATCGTCGACAAAAAAAGAATAACTTGGATTGGGAGCTTTCTCAGAGCAACAGCCCTCGACGAAGTCCCCCAATTCTTCAACGTCCTCAAAAATGACATGAGCCTTGTCGGTCCAAGACCCTGCCTTTTATCGGAATACCTGGCTTATGACGACTGGCACAAAAAAAGATACTCAATAAAACCAGGTTGCACCGGCATCTGGCAGGTCTTGAAATCCAGGGGTCTGAGTTTTTCAGACACGATCCTGCTCGATTTGATTTACGCCCACAGCGTAAGCCCCTGGCTCGATTTACAGCTCGTATTGAACACCCTTTTGATAATGATCACAGGTTCAGCTGACAAATGAAAGGTTTAGTATGATTAAAACAGCTCTTATATCGGTATTCGACAAAACAGGCCTTGAAAGTATCGTCGAATTTCTGCGGGAGAAAAACATAAAGATCATTTCGACCTCCGGAAGCGCTAAATTCATAAGGGAAAATGGCTGCAAAGTCACCGAAGCGGGAGACTTGACAGGTTACGGAGAAATTTTGGGTGGGAGGGTCAAAACCCTTCATCCAGCACTTTTTGCAGGTATACTCGCAAAAAGAGACAGTCAAAGAGACATGGAAGAACTTCAAAAAGCCAAAATAGAACCCATAGATCTTGTAGTTGTCAATTTTTACCCTTTCTCCAGCAAAGGTTTGCATTCTCGGGACGAAGACGAATCCGTAGAATACATAGACATCGGCGGTCCTTCTCTCGTCAGATCCGCCGCCAAGAACCACAAATGGGTGACCGTTCTGACGTCTCCCTCGCAATACGGAGAATTTTTGGCAAACATCGACAGAAAAACTTTAGACACAGACGCCGATTTTCGGAAAAAATGCGCTTCTAAAGCTTTCAGCATGACCTCTCACTACGACGCTATCATATCCGGGCAGATGAACGATGGAAGCATGGAGCCGTTATCGTGCTTTCCTTACGTCATCGCGGACAAACTCGCCTACGGCGAAAATCCGCATCAGGAAGGTTATTTTCTCAAAAACCCGCTTTGTTCCGTATCGCTTGCCGAGATTCAACCCCGGCTTTCTTACAACAATATTCTCGACGCCGAAGCCGCTCTGAGGGCTGTAAAAAGTTTCGAAAAACCCGCCGTTGCAGTCGTGAAACACCAGACGCTCTGCGGCCTTGCGGAAGACGACGATATCCTCAAAGCCTACGCCGAAGCCTACGAAACCGACCCAGATTCTGCATTCGGAGGCATTTTTGCTATCAACAGAAAAATCGGGGTCGACTTGGCTGAAAACATCGACAAGACTCCCTTTTTGACCATGATACTCGCCCCTGACGCTGACGATGAAGCGAAAAAGATCATCACGAAAAAGAAAAAAAGAATAATAATTTTAGATGACAGGATTTTTTCAAACTCTCCCAAACTGCAGATACGATCAGTCACGGGAGGTTTTTTGTGCCAGACCGCTGATTTTTTTGAAGACCCGTCTTCATGGGATACTGTATCAGACCAAAAACCGGACAAGGAGACGCTTAAATCTCTCGTTTTCGCGCAAAAAGCCGTCATGTTCGTCAAATCAAACGCAATAGTCCTGGCAAAAGGTACAGAGATCGTAGGAATCGGCGGAGGAAACGTCAGCAGGGTAGATTCTGTCATTCAAGCTTGCTCTAAAGCAGGGGAGAGATCAAAAGGTTCAGTTTTGGCTTCGGACGCATTCTTTCCTTTTCCCGACAGCGTCGAATACGCTTTTAAGTGCGGCGTCAGGGCAATAGTCCAGCCCGGAGGTTCCAAGGGCGATTCGAAAGTTCTTGAATGCGCAGACAAGTGTGGTATCATTATGGTCTTCAGCAAAAGAAGACATTTTTACCATTGATAATATGTTTAGAAGCAGAAAAGATTTGGAAAGTTTAGAATCGAGCCAATTGGCTCCTTTCGCTTTTTTTTCAAAAGACTCGCTGGGAAGAGACTACCCCGAGGAAGAGACCTCTTTCAGAACAGCTTTTCAGCGCGACAGAGACAGAATAATCCATTCACGCGCCTTCAGGCACATGGAATACAAAACCCAAGTCTTCGTCAACCATGTGGGAGATTATTACAGAACACGTCTGACCCACACGCTCGAAGTCGCTCAAATAGCGAAGTCCATCGCCAAAACACTAATTCTCAACGAAGACCTCACCGAAGCTATAGCCCTGGCACACGATATAGGGCACACACCTTTCGGCCACGCCGGAGAAGAAGCTCTCAGAGAACTGATGTCTCAAGACGGAGGTTTCGAACACAACAGACAAGGGCTTCGAGTAGTAGAGGAACTGGAATTCAGGACAGACAAATACAATGGACTCAACCTTACAGTCGAAACGCGCGAGGGTATAATCAAACACAGAAGCGAGTACGACTCGCCGGAAACCGATTGCAGGGGAATTTTTAAACCCGACAGCAGTGCGTTTTTAGAAGCGCAAATAGTCAACATCGCAGATGAAATAGCTTACAACAACCACGATATAGACGACGGTCTCAAATCAGGTTTGATAGACCTGGAACAGCTCGGTGAAATTGAACTCTGGAAAGAGACCCTTTCATCGGTCAAAAAATCAGAAAACACGAGCGGTAAGCTATTGAGGATAACTGGAGTCAGAGAGCTCATCGGAAGACAGATTGAGGATGTTATAGAGACATCACATTCACAAATTGATGAAAGAAATCTAAAAAGCGTCGAAGACGTCAGAAATTCTCCTGTGCTTCTGGTATTTTCCGCAGAAATGAAAACTAAAAACGCTGTTCTAAAAAGATTCCTATACGAAAACCTATACCAACACTACAAAGTAGTTAAAATGCAGGATAAAGCGAAAAGGTTTGTTCAGAGGCTTTTTGAATCATACCTAAAAGAGATAAAACAACTCCCGCCTTTTCACAGGTCGAGAATCGAAGATGAAGGCAAAAAACGAGTTATCTGCGATTACATAGCGGGTATGACCGACAGATTCGCTATGGACGAGTATTCGAGACTTTTTGAACCATACACCAGGCTCTGATTTTAAACTATCAACTCTAAAGGAGGTCTTTGTGAAGCACAAAAAACTTTTTATCCCGGGTCCAGTGGAAGTGTCCGAAGACGTTTTAAAAGAAATGGGTCATTTCATGATAGGTCATAGGAGTAAGGACTACTCTGAACTTCATGGTGAAGTTGTACCTAAACTAAAAAAACTTCTCTACACCGAGAACGACGTTTTCCTGGGCACACATTCATCCACGGGATGGATGGAAGCGGCTATAAGAAACTGCGCTCACAAAAAAGTTTTGGCTTGCGTCAACGGAGCTTTTTCAAAAAGATGGTTTCAGATGACCGCTCCGAACATGGTCGAAGCGGACAAATACGAAGTCGAATGGGGGCATGGTCACGACCCAAAGGAAATCGACAAGCTTCTCTCGACAGGCAAATACGACTGCTTTCTCGTCGTCCACAACGAGACCTCCACAGGAGTGATGAACAAGATTAATGAGATATCCGATGTGCTCAAAAAGTACCCTGACGTATCATTCTGCGTGGACTGTGTTTCGTCGATGACCGGAATCAAAATCGAAGTTGACAAACTCGGAATAGACGTCTGTCTCGCCGGTGTGCAGAAAGCTTTCGCTCTCCCGCCAGGACTCGCGGTAGCGGCGGTCAGCAAAAAAGCCCTCGAAAAATCCGCAAAAGCCAAAAACAAGGGTTATTACTTCGACTTTGTAGAATTCAAGAAATACCAGGATAAAAACCAGACCCCGACGACTCCGACGATCTCTCACATTTTCGCCCTCAACAAACAGCTCGATAAATTCTTCGCCGAAGGACTCGAAAAACGCTTCGCCAGGCATCTGGAGATGGCAACTTTCGTCAGAGAGTGGGCTAAAAAGAATTTCGCTCTTTTCGCCCAACCCGGTTACGAATCGGTCACTCTGACTTGCATCACAAACACAAAAGGCATCGACGTGGCAGACCTGAACAAAAAGCTCGGTGAAAAAGGACTTACGATTTCCAACGGCTACGGCGACCTCAAGGAGAAGACGTTCAGGATAGCCCACATGGGAGATTTTACAATTACAGACGTAAAAGAGGTCATCGCTGCCATAGACGAAATTCTCGGTTTTTGAGGGAGGAAAAATGAAAGTTTTGATATGCGATCCAGTAGACGACAAAGCTGTCGAAAAGATTAAATCGGCAGGGGTGACAGTAGACATCAAAACAGAGATGAAACCCGATGAACTGCTTAAAACCATACCGGGTTACGACATCTGTGTTGTACGGTCCGCTACTAAAATCACAAAAGACGTGATCGAAGCGGGTAAATCATCGCTGAAACTCATAATAAGAGGCGGCGTCGGTGTCGACAACATAGACGTAGAAGCCGCGAAATCCGCAGGCATGGAGGTTAAAAACACCCCTACAGCGAGTTCCGCGTCGGTCGCTGAGCTCGCTCTCGCGCACATATTCGCTCTATACAGGTATATCCCAAGAGCTACGAGCGGAATCCAGAACGGCAAATGGGAGAAAAAAGTTCTCAAGGGCAAAGAACTTTCGGGAAAGACAATTTCGATAATCGGCTACGGAAGGATAGGATCCGAACTGGCAAAAAGATGCAACGCGCTCGGCATGAATGTACAGGTCTTTCAGCATGTGACGAAAATAGAACCTCTTTTCCCCCAAATGAAAATCCTCACCGACCTCGAAGAAGCTGTCTCGACCGCCGACATAGTCAGCCTTCACATGCCGAAAACTGACAAGTCAAAGAATCTCTTCGATAAAAATCTCATTTCCAAAATGAAGAAAGGCGCTGTACTCATTAACTGCGCCCGTGGGGGAATAATTGACGAAGCCGCTCTCGCCGAAGCTCTCAAGAGCGGGCACCTCTTCGGCGCCGGTCTTGACGTTTTCGCGGAAGAACCCGTAAAAGCGGACAATCCTCTTCTCAACCTGGAAAATGTTTCCTTTACTCCTCACATCGGCGCTCTTACAGCGGAAGCTCAAAAAAGAGTAGGAAGCGAAGTCGCCGACATAATAATCGAATACGTGAAAAGATAAAGAAAAGGGGGCTCATGCCCCCTTTTTTCTACAAAGTCGTCCTGTCTATTCTCTTGAACCCCGATCCCAATACATCAAAAGCGTCGTAGAGAACTATAAAAGCGTTTTTGTCGACTTCTTTGACGATTTCTATGAGCTGGAAGACCTGATTTCTCGAAATCACGCAGAAAATTACAGGTCTCTGCGTGCCCGTGAATCCCCCTTCAGATTTTATCAAAGTAGTCCCTCTCCCGAGGGAGTTCATTAATCTCCCGTTGATTTCCTCGTATCTGTCGGAGATGATATATGCGGTTTTGGCTATCGAAATACCCTGCATGACTAAATCGCATGTCTTTGCAGAAATAAACAATCCCAAAAGCGCCCATACGAGCAGGTTAAGATCCTTAAAAGCAAAACAGGCGAAAAGGATTATAAAAGTGTCCACTATCATAAAACCCATTCCCAAGGGCAGACCAGTGTATTTTTTTATCAGAGCGGCGGGAATGTCGGTTCCAGCCGTAGATCCTCTGTGCCTGAATATCACCCCAAGCCCTATTCCAAGCAAGACATTTCCGGCAAGGCAAGCCAAAACAGTCTGGTCAGTCAGCGACATGTATCCTTCATATTGAGGTATCCCGACCAGAAAAGAGCCCAAGAGCTTTTCGGTGAAGGCGTTTCCGGGCTGAAACATGTCCACGAAAAAAGACAGGGTCAATATGCCCAGGACTGTTTTTGCCCCGAAAGTTTTACCTATGAAAATTACCCCTAGAATGAAAAGAGGGATGTTGAAGACGAGCATCACCAATCCTGTTTTTAAACCGAAGAGGATGTGAAGTACTTGAGCGAGGCCGCTTATTCCCCCCGGAGCTATTCTGTGCGGGACGAGGTAAAGCGAAATCCCCGCGCCGGCAACCAATGATCCGACGGCAATCCAGACCGAGTCGTAGACGAAAAGGCCTACCCTGTTCTTCTTTATCAGTTCAGAGGTCGTAGTAAAGTTCGATTTCAAAAGGATGCGTCCTGATTTTCAAGGGAATAATTTCATTATTTTGTTTTATCTGCGTCCAAATTTTTATCAGGTCTTCGTCAAAGACATCTCCCCTGAAGAGGTATTCCCTGTCATGGTTGAGTGATTCAAGGGAATCTTCCAAAGAAGAAGGTATGGGCAGGAATTTTCTCTGTTCTCTGGGCGGAAGTTCAAAAAGATTTTTGTCCAGCGGGCCGAATTTCGACGGGGATATTTTGCTTTTTATGCCGTCAAGACCCGCCATCAGCATAGCCGAAACAGCGAGATACGGATTGCAAGTAGCATCCGGCATTCTGAATTCTATTCTCTTTTGGTCTTCCGTGACCGCCGATTTGGGAATTCTTATCGCCGAACTTCTGTTGGCGACCGAAAAGAAGAATCTCGTCGGCGCTTCGTAGCCTTCCACAAGCCTCCTGTAAGAGTTTGTGGAAGGGTTGGTGAATGCCATGACAGACGCTCCGTGCGTTCCGAGACCGGCTATATAGAATGTCGCCTCCTCGCTGAGGTCAAAATATCCTCCTTGGGAAAAGAAAATATTTTTCCCCTTCTTGTGAAGTTTCTGGTGGAAGTGCAAGCCGCTTCCAGGCTCCCCGAATATTGGCTTTGGCATGAAAGTCACAGACTTTTCCCTCTTCAGGCATATATTTTTTATTATATATTTCCCTTTTACTATGTTGTCGGCGCACCTGACCAGACCCGGAGAAAGAGTGAGCTCGATTTCAGCCTGTCCCGCACCTCCAACCTCGTGGTGGTGATACCTAACCGGTATACCCGCCTTTTCAAGGGCGACTGTTATCTCGGCTCTCAGGTCGTGAGTGGAGTCTGTGGGGAAAATCGCGTGGTAACCTCCATTGTGTTTTATCCAGGGTTCGACCCTCTCCTCGAAGGAATTCCAATTCGCCTCGAGTGAATCCACCCCGAAACCGAAATCGTATGGTTTGTCGGAATACCTGACCGAATCGAAAACATAAAACTCGAGTTCAGGCTGCCAAAAACTTTCATCGGCAATTTCAGACTCCGACAGATATTTTTCCGCCCTCTTCGCGACTCCTCTTGGGTCTCTCGCGAAAGGTCTAAGGGTGTCAGCCTCAACTATGTCGCAGATAAATGAGAGAGCCGGAATCTCGTAGAAGTCGTCCATGAAAGCAGTCTCTGGATCAGGAACCACATTAAGATCTCCGGATTCCAGGGAAGTGAAACCGGGACAACTCGACCCGTCAAAACCGACACCTCTCTCAAAAAGCGTTTTTTTTACGTTAGAAACCGGCAGTGTGAAATGATGCCATTTTCCGATAAGGTCTATGAATTTCAAATCCACAAAAGCTATCTTTTCGTCGTGAATTTTTTTTAAGACGTCATCAGGCGTGAGTTTTGTCCCGTGTTCCTGCATAAAACCTCCTAAATTTCTTTATTTGCTCATTACCCTGTCCATACATTATAATCAAAATTTTCAAAAATAATACAAAGCTTCTAATTTCGACACTCTCTTTGCCGCCGCAAAAAATTCTACAGCGCCTTGCTTTTAAAAATCCGAAGCTTTATATCCCCTAATCATAAATACAAAAGAAAAGGATGAGGGTTTTCAGCTTTTCCTGCTATTTTCGAGGTCCTCATCCTGTAAGCCAATTCTATCGAAGGCCTCACCTGGTCTATTCCAAAACCGTTTCCTTTGAGAGTTTCCTCGTACACTTTTGTGTGCAAATCGGTGAATCCCTGAGTGAATTCGACTTCTTCACCGTCTATCGTGATTGACCTGTACGTAGAAGCGCCCTTCAGAACTGCCGCTTCAGGAAGATCTTTTCTGTCGATGGACAGAAACCACCTTACATCAGCCTTTTCAAGTTCCAAAAAACCGGACATCTTCTGCTTCTCACTCGCGTATATTTCGTTTTTCTCAGGTCTGCCGAAAAACCAGAGCAAAAGGTCAAAAAAGTGTATTCCGATGTTGCAGACGACTCCCCCCGACTTTTCGACATCGCCTTTCCAGGAATAATTATACCAAGGGCCTCTGGATGTGATGTACGTCAGTATGACTTCTTTTCTTTTGCCGGATCTGTCATCTTCCAATTTCTTTTTCAGTTTTAAAAGCGCTTCATGTACCCTCAACTGCAAAATGCAGTTGACTTTCTTCCCTGTTTCTTCTTCGAGTTTCTCAAGAGCGTCGAGGTTGGACGGTTTCAGAACCAGAGGTTTTTCGCATATAGCGTCGGCATCAAGTCTGAGAGCCAACCTTATGTGTGCGTCGTGGAGATGATTCGGCGAGCAAATCGAAAGATAGTGAGCCCTTTCTTTTTCGGATTTCCTCCTCAACTTCTCAAGGTGCCTGTCAAACCTCTCTATCTCGGTGAAAAAACTCGCGTCGGGAAAATATCTGTCGAGAATTCCGACCGAATCGTGCGGATCGACCGCGGCTATCAGCCTGTTTCCAGTGTTTTTGATTGCTTCAAGGTGCCTCGGGGCAATGTAACCCGCAACCCCCGTCATGGCGAAATTCTTCATCTCAGACCTCTTTCGCTTTTTATTATACGCAATTGAAAGTTGCTAAAAAAAAGAATAGATATTATATTATTTATCAACCCGTGGAGTCAAACTCCGGACTTGTTGCAATTTTTTACCTGGGAGAAATATGAAAACCGCTTTGATAGGGTTCGGATACTGGGGACCCAACCTCGCGAGAAACGCCGTCTCTTTGAGCGGCGTGGACTTAAAATACATCTGTGATAAAGACGAAAAACGGCTCTTTGAGGCATCTTCCAAATACACCGGAGCTAAAACTGTAGAAGACGCGAATATAATATTTAAAGACTGCGATGTAAAATCCGTAATAATAGCAACCGGAGTTTCAACTCATTACCCATTGGTTAAAAAAGCTCTAAAATCAGGGAAAGACGTCTTCGTCGAAAAACCGATGACTTCATCCTACAAGGAAGCCAAAGAACTAGTCGCCCTGGCAAAAGAAAAATCGAAAATATTGATGGTCGGTCACACATTCTTATACAGTCCGCCGGTTCTGAAAATAAAAGAAATCCTGGATTCAGGAGAACTCGGTGAAATTTATTTCATCACTTCTCAGAGGGTAAACCTCGGAAAACACCAGAAAGATACAAGCGTTATATGGGATTTGGCGCCGCATGACCTGTCAATTTTCAGTTTTTGGCTCGGCACCAAACCGGTTGTACTCGGATCATTCGGAAACTCATACATAATAAAGGGAGTGCCAGATGTGGCTTTCATCCACCTAAGGTATCCCGAAGAGATTTGCGTCAACCTCGAGCTCGGATGGCTCGCCCCGTCAAAATTAAGGCATACGGCAATAGTAGGCTCCAAGAAAATGCTCGTCTACAACGACCTCGACTACGAAGAAAAGGTCAAAATATTCGACCTCGGGGTTGACTACAAAGACCCGGAGACATACGGCGAGTATCAGCTAAGCTACAGAACAGGGGACATCCACTCTCCTTACATTCAGAGCAAGGAACCTCTCTTCCTCGAAATGAAAGATTTTTTTGATTCGATAAACGAGAGAAGACAGCCCATCAGTTCATGCGAATTCGCTCTCGACATCGTCAGAATCTGCGAGGACGCGGAAAACATACTGAACAAAAAAAACAACAGGGGGTAATGTGAAGATTTTCAATATTTTCATCCTTTTGGCTTTATCTCTCTTTTCGTTTTTGACATTTTCATCCTGCTTAAATTTCAGCCCTTCCAGAACTATCCTTCACGCTGACACCGTAGAATATTCAATCTCAACGATGGTGAATTCTATCGACCCAGCGCCTGGAGCCTACATTGAAATCGACAGTTTTTACGCTTCAAAAGCGCCTAACAAATCAGCGGATTCCATCAACTACTACACTAAATCTATGACCTACCCGGCAGGTCTCGGATACCAAGCAATGATAGACACTTTCATGGCTCAATACTCGAGCGCTTTAAAAGATTATCCGGACATGTACGCCTCATGGGAAGCTCAGATGAAAGTTTCCGTAAACTTGAACGAATCAGGAATATTCAGCATGACTTACAATTTTTATGAATTTACCGGCGGAGCCCATCCAAATGGCTGGACATACTTCTTGAACTTCGACCTTTCGACCGGCAAACCCATTAGGTTCGAAGAAATTTTCACGAGGGATGAAATCATCGAAATCAACAAAAGAGCAGAGGTTATTTTCAGGGACGTCTATGGTCTCGATCCAGAGGGATCTCTCGAAGAAGCTGGATATTGGTTTGACAACAATAAATTCAGCCTGAACAACAACTTCCTCGTTAAAGAAAATTCTCTTTACTTCATATTCAACTCATACGAGATAGCGCCTTACGTTGCAGGTCCCTCGGAAATCGAAATCCCCTATTCTCAAATTGAAGACCTCATAGACGATTATAACCCGCTCAAGAAACTTCTCTGACGTATTCGGACCAATACATTTGTCTCGCCGGCGGCGCCAAAAGGTGAAAGTAGAATATTTTTCCCATCCGTGTTAGACAAAGACTTCATACCTGTCGCGGCTTACATCATAGGCGCCACTTTTCAGTGTTTTGGTTTGCTGAGAAAAAAACCACCAAAATGGTCTTTTTTCGTCTTTGCCCTGATGTTCGTCTACATTGTTTTCATGATGTTGTATTCCACGGCCAGCGTCTCAGGACAAGTAACCACGAACGAAAGTTTCAAAAGCATAGTTATCAACCAGGGAATGACGCTTGGATTGGCCATATCGTTCCTTTTCGTCTCGGTATTTCTAAAAGAAATAATAAGAGTTATAAACGAATCGGTCATTATTTCCGTGACGGTGAGTTACATGCTTTTGGTCTTTGAATCGAGAGATCTTTGGAGCACTGCTGGTATTTGTATCGCGGCGGTTCTCGGAACTTTCTTCAGCGCGTTCTCGGTTTGGCTTCTCCTCACAAAGAAGAAAATCGCCAAACCCTACAAATTGATTCTCTGGGGATGGTTCTTCTTCGTCAACGGTTTTTTCGCCTTCAGTTATTATTCCCGCCTCGGGTTGGATTTCAGCGGGATTCCGACCGCCGTAGGAAAAGGTGAAATCGGCCCTCTGAAAATGGCTGTTCTGGGAATGATATCCGTCCAGATCCTTGTGAATTTCGGAATACTCTATTACAGTTTCATATACTCCCTGTTTTCAAAACAGACCAGGACAGCTATTATCTCCTATACTGAAAAAGCATTTGATGATGAGCAGTTCAACTTGAAAAACATAGGCATAACGGCAATAATCCAGTTATCCTCATACGCTCTGATAACATATTTCCTCTCGCAAATAGCCCTGGAGTTCATAGCATTCTGGGTTCTTCTCTCTCCGTTGATCACGAGAGGTTTTGGATTTTTCGCGTCAAAGGTCAGCACGCGCTGACCCCAACCTTAAATTAAGCGCTTTTTGTAGTGTAAAAGGTCAGCACGCGCTGACCCCAACCTTAAATTAAGCGCTTTTTGTAGTGGCTATTTGACAGAGTGCTTTTTTGTATTTTACCATCTGTTCTTCAAACGAAAGTTTTTTGATAACAGCTCTTGCGTTTTGGGCTTTCTCGAGGGCACTGTCGTAGTTCTGCAGGGCTTGGACGATATTTGCCGCAAGAGAATCCGAGTCGCCGGGACGGGTAAAATAACATTCGTCCCCAGAAAAATATTTTTTCATTCTGTCTATTTCCGAACAGACGAAAGGCACACCCGATGCGGCGTATTCAAGAGTTTTCAACGAATCCACCATATCTGTGAAAACCGTCTTTCTGTAAGGCGACAGGGCAAGGTCTGAAACCAAAAGTTTTTTTATTGCTTCTTTATGGCTTACAAAATCCGGACTCATCCTGACATTCTCTTCAATCTTCAGATTTTTTATCTTCTTCAATATGGACTTAACCCCTCGCCCCCCAGTCAAAATTTCGAATTTCACCCCAGGTAATACTTTCAAAACTTTCGAAAACGCATCCAGAGCGACGTCGAGACCGAACCTTTTTGTTGCGCTGCCGGCATAGAAAATCTGGAAATTGTCGTGTTTTTCTTTGGGAGTCTTGACGTTTTCGAACATTTCAGGAGAAGGCAGATTGAGTATGTATTCTACTCTTTTCCCTGAAACGCTTCTTTTTAACAATTCTCTGTGGTCCTCGTGAACGCAGAAAATTAGATCCGAAAATTTCGCGGCGAGTTTTTCCAACAGCAGGGAAAAGCCGAAAAAATACCTACCCCAACGATATTCAAGCGAGATTTCAGGAAACATATCGGAAAAGCTCAAAACAATCTTTTTACCTGAAAGTTTCGGGCAAAGAGCCGAAAAAACGAGAAAGTCGGGCATGGTGTGGACAAACACCACGTCGTAATAATTTCTCCTGCTCCTGATGAAAAAAAAGGTTTCAGCAAAAAATACAGCGTGTCTAAAAGGCAAAAAATCAATGAATCCGGTCGGGCAGAAATAATGAGCTGAAAGGTTTTTTTTTTCTTTAAAAGTCTCTTCTCCGTCTTTTATTGATACAACATCTGTCTGCCAACCAAGATCTTGACAAACTTTTACAGCGTTGAGAACCCTCGGATTTCTCTTCACCACTGAAAAACTGACATGCAGTATTTTCAAACAAGTTCCTCTTCTTTACAGCTCTATATTCCTAAAAAATTTTTAATCTTTTCGCCAAATTGATGTAAAATAAACCTAAATATATTTTACCTCATAACCCGTTCTGAAAGGAAAAGATATGTTGAACGCGTTAAAAATTCTCAAAGAACTCGATTTTGAAAGAATTGCCGGAAGCGACGGCGAGGAAAAGGCCCGTAATATTTTGTGCGGAATACTGGACGATCTTGGAGTCAACCAGGAAATTGAAGAGTTTGAACTCTCTTCTTTCGAGACCGGCAAAGCCGAGATAACAACCGACAGAGGAGTTGTTAAAGCGCACCCCTTCGGCTTG
This sequence comes from candidate division WOR-3 bacterium, assembly GCA_016926475.1. NCBI lineage: Bacteria > Pseudomonadati > Caldifarciminota > Caldifarciminota bacterium. The sequence goes on from JAFGON010000075.1 coordinate 31,248, forward strand.
ACAAAATCATGTGAACTTGAAGGAGAACTCGTCTTTGTTGAAAACTCAGCGACAATCGCACTTGCCAAAAACAGGTTCAAAGACAAAGTGGTCTTATCCAAGACTTATTCAAGGGGCGTCGCCGAAGAACTTAAAAAAAGCGGAGTCATAGCGTTTGTTTTGATAGGGGGGGTTCACAGAGAAGCCACCAGCTTAAGCTACAGGCAAAAAACTTACAAAGAAGGCCCCGTCCCTTGTTTTACAGTCACCTATGAAGACGGAGCAAAACTTTCAAAACAAGCGGGAAACAAGATTGTACTGAAGGTTGAACAAATTGTGGCTGAGAAAAAAGCAAAAAATATCGTCGCGACTATAAAGGGTAAAGGTTTGGACGACAACCTAACTTACGCGGTCGGGCATTACGACACAGTTTCACGTTCTCCGGGCGGGACGGACAACGGAGGGGGAACGGTAACTCTGCTTAAAATAGCCGAATATTTTTCCAAAAACACTCCCGGTAGAGACCTAAAAATAATATGGTTTTCAGGAGAGGAGCTTGGGCTTCTCGGTAGTTACAACTACGTCAAGTCACACTTAGAGGAGATTAAAGATAGAGCTGCTCTCGTCGTCAACATCGACGTAACGGGTGATGATGTCGGAGAAGACTATTACAATGTCCTTGGGACAAAAGAGCTTTTGGGCTACGCGGACGGCGTCACACGAGAAATGGGTTTTCTTTTCAAATCTTCTCTTGAAATCTACAGCAGCGATTGCATGCCATTCTCGGTCTACGAAATTCCTTCTGTAAACGTCTTCAGGTCCGGCGGAATTTCTTCTTTTCACATACACACTCAAAACGACAGCGTAAAAAATGTAACTGGAAGAGGTCTTCAGACGACAATAGACGCCTCCATCAACTTTTTAAACAGAGTTCTGAACGCGTCGCTTTATCCGGTTAAAAGGGAGATCGACAAATCTCTGAAGGAAAAGATTGAAAAGTACATCTGGAATTCAACCATGGAAGAACCTAAATTGCAATGGAGACCGGAATATAAAAAATAAACGAAAATTACAATCAGGGGGTATTTGCGGAGGATATTTCGAATAACAAAAATCCTGAACTTGGAACCGTCTCCAAACACGCGAAACTGATAGCTGTTCTCTTTTTTGTAGTATCAACTATATTGGTTGTCTTATTTGCCGCAATAATATATTCAAATGAACGCAAAAGGGTCGTAAAAGACGAATACGAAAAAATTTCTGCTATAGCCGACCTCAAGATAGACGACATACAAAACTGGCGGCAGTACAACATTTCTCACGTCCAAACCCTCGCGAATAACCCTTTCATCGTCCAAGCGGTCGAGGAAATAATCCATTCGGTAGATTCTTCCCCGTTCAACGAAAACCTCTTCAGGCACCTTGATACCGTAAAGAGAGTTTTCAAATATTCCAATGTAATCGTCGTAGCACCAGCAGGAAACGTTTTAATCAACCTCAGGGACCATCTCCCTGAACCCGGTCAAGCGCTTTTAGAGACTTTAAAAAAAGCCAACTCCCTTAAAAACGAGTTCCTCTCGGATCTCTTCGTGTGTCCTGAAGGCAGCGTTTATGTTGACGCGGTTTCTCCGATAAAAGATTTAAATGACCAACCCTTCGCTTATTTAATTCTGAGAATAAACGCGGGAGATTATCTCCGTTCCGACATTCTAAACTGGCCGACTCCTTCGATGACAGGAGAAATAGTATTAATACAGAATATAGGAGACGAAATAATTATTGTCAGCCGTCGGACGTCCGATTCAGCTTCTTTTACAAGCATTCGAAAAATTATTGAGGACAGTTTGTCTCCTTGCGCGAAGGCTTTCAGGGCTGAGGGTTTTTATATAGGCAAAGATTATAATGGCAACCAAACCCTCTCCGACCTAAGGGTTGTTGAAAACTCAAACCTTTTAATGGTTACGAAAATTGATTTAAGAGAAGTTTATGAGGAACTCAACAGAAACTCTATTTTCCTCCTGCTTTTTTTCTTGATGTGTATTTTCTTCGCCGGTGCCGTGACGTCATTTTTATACAGAAACAGACAAAACCTGCTCCTAAAAAAAATCATAGAAGCTAAATCAAAGATTTCCAGTCAGGAAAAGGAATTGAGCACAATCATAGACAGCCTTCAGGAAGGCTTGATCGCCGTAGATGAAAATGATGTCATAACTTTCGTCAACCCAAAGTTCTGCGAAATGCTCGAATACAGGCATAAAGAACTTGTCGACAGGAAAATATATGTATTTTTTCATAAGAAATCGGATGTCGAAAGGATCAAGAATTACAACAAGGAAAGGCAAAAGGGCAAATCCGGGAGTTACGAACTCGAAATGGTCAAAAAATCCGGCAGTATTGGAATTTTCACAATGAATGCTTCTCCTTTAAAAGACTCCAAAGGTAAAATAATCGGATCCATGGCTACATGCCTCGACGTAACTGAACATAAAATGATTGAAAAGAGCGCCGTCGAGAGCGAATCAAAATACAAAATGCTCGTCAAGAATATGCAGGAAGGCCTTTTGTTCGCCGACAACGAAGACATAATACAATTCATCAACCCCACCTTATGCGAAAAACTCGGATACACCGAAGAAGAACTCATCGGGAAGAGAGGATTGGATTTCCTTCTAAACCCTGATGGAAAAGAGTTCGTCATGGAAAGGACAAAGAAGAGAATGGAAGGGCTTTCCGAACAATACGAGATAGAGTTGATAAAAAAGAATGGTGAAGAAGCTGTATTTCTTGTCAACGCCGCTCCCATAAAAAACGACAAAGAGGTTGTGATCGGTTCATTGTCAACAATGCTCGACATCACAAATCGGAAAAAAGCGGAGGACGAACTCAAAAACCACCAGTCGCAGATGCTTTCAATTTTTGAAGGCATTGACCAACCTATCTACGTCAGCGATCCTGAGACCTATGAAGTGTTGTTCATCAACAACGCCTTGAAAAGTTCTTTTGGCGAAGTTTTGGGTACAAAGTGTTATGAATACCTTCAGGGCAGAGATTCACCCTGCCCATTTTGCACAAACAGCATTATTTTCGGAGAATTTTTCGGAAGATCCTACATCTGGAAATATCAAAATAAAAAGAATCAAAGATGGTATAACTGCACCGACAAAGCAATCAAATGGTACGACGGAAGACTTGTCAGATACCAAATGGCAAACGACATAACCGAACTGCAAAAAGCCATAGAAAAGAGCAAAGAGACAGAAGAAAAATACCTCCAGGCTCAAAAAATGGAAGCTGTCGGAAGGCTGGCTGGAGGCATAGCTCACGATTTCAACAATATGCTGTCGGTAATATCCGGGAACGCGGATCTAATCCTTACAAAAGAGGATCTGCCCAGAGATATCCGCGAAGGGCTTTCCGAGATTATTAAGGCGAGCGAACACTCCACGACCCTCGTCAGACAGCTTCTCGCCTTTGCCAGAAAACAGACAGCAGAACCTGAGACAACAGACCTAAACAAAATAATTTCCGACATGACGACAATGCTGAAAAGACTCATCGGAGAAAACATTGAACTCGTCTTGAAGCCCTCAAAAGAAATATGTCCTATTTTCATAGATCCCGCGCAAATCGACCAGATAGTCGCAAACCTCGTCGTAAACTCCCGCGACGCTATAACAGGCAACGGAAAAATTATTATCGAGACTTCCCTGCTTAAAAGCGCTGAAATCACAGAACCGAGACTGCAGGGATTTCCGCTCGGTGACCTCATACTTCTTTCGGTTACCGATAACGGAGACGGAATGGATAAGGAAATTCAGGAACATTTATTTGAACCTTTTTTCACCACAAAACCTAAGGGAAAAGGCACCGGGCTCGGGCTTTCGACTATATATGGCATAGTAAAACAAAATAAGGGTTTTATAAATGTCTACAGCGAACCCGGAAAAGGCACGACTGTAAAAATATACTTTCCGAGAAGCGAAAAAGAACCAAAAAAAGTATTGAAGAAAAAAGATGCAGAGAAAAAAGAACTTCTAGGAAAAACCGTCCTACTCGTCGAAGATGAAGAGACTCTTTTAAAACTCAACATCAGAATACTTCAGATCTGCGGATTCAAAGTTCTTTCGGCTCAGAGCCCTTTCCAAGCCCTTGAAATTGCCAAAACTTTTAAGTCGAAAATCGACCTACTGATAACCGACATCGTGATGCCCCGGATGAGCGGACAGGAGTTGTGGAACGAAATTTCAGTCATAAGCCCCGAAACCAAATGCCTTTTCATATCGGGTTATACATCGGACATAATTGACAACCAAGGTGTTTTAATGGAAGGCATACATTTCCTTCAAAAGCCCTTCACAAAAGATACTCTGTCTCAAAAAATAGAAGAAATGTTTTCCGAATAGATTATTTTTTGTCCCTGTTGAAATCCGGATACAGACTTTTAAGGCATTCCGGACAAAGCGAGTGGCTGAATTCCAGATTATGATGATTTTTAAAATAATCCTCGATTTCATACCATAAGCCGTCTTTGTCCCTTATTTTCTTGCAGTTTGCGCATATAGGAATAAAGCCGTTTAGCTTTTTTTCAAGGTCTTTTTTTAAATCACCTATCAGCTTTTCTTTTTCTTTTATCGCGATTGTCTGTTCGGTGACGTCGGTGCCAACGTCGAAGACCTCTGTCACAATCCCGTTTTTCATCAGCGGGATCCCGAGTAGTTCAATGTAAAACTTTTTCCCTTCTATTTTGATTTCATAGATTGTTTTATCCGTGACTTTCCCCGAAAGGTTTTTTTTAAACTCCCTGATACCTTTGAAAATATCCCTTCTCTGAAGAAAACCGATTTCATAAAACCCCTTGCCTCTTACCTTTTCAATCTCAATTTTGAAAAGTTTTCTGGTGTATTCATTGCATTCTATAAACCTACCCTTCCTGTCCAAAGTGAACGCAATATAAGGGAGGTTTTCAAATATCGCCCTGTAGTGTTCATGAGACTTTTTTGAAAGAATTTTTATACTGCCGTCGTCTGTGAATAAATTTGAAAAGTTTTTCAAACCTAATTTACCTTTTATCTTTCATAAATTGTAAACTTTTTATGACACTTTATTATATAACATTTTATCATTTTTACTGCAATTTACTTTTTATTAGAGCTAAATATTCCCTTTTTACTTGTAAATTACAAAATTTGAATACAAATCTCCCAGGCATCGTATATAATTTGTAAAAAAAGGGGTGACCTATGAAAGTTTTTTTCGTGAATTTCTTTTTAATCTCCATGAGCGTTCAATTATTCGGGCAAATACCTCCTTTTCAACCAAGAAACTCTGCTCTCTTCACGCTTGAAACAGACCAATCGGGAACTCCGAAGGTATTCCTTTTGAAGTGCGAATCCGTGTACCTGACAAGCGGGTCATACGGCGCTCTTGAGATGAACTTTTCACACCAAAACGAAAATGGCGAGACAATGGATTTGAGTGTCCAAATCCTCTATATTGATAAATTCAGCATAATATACGAAAAGCTTGAAAACAGATTCAAAACCGAACACATTGATTTTCCTCTTGTCCTGACAGATTCGGATTTCGTCGATATGTATTCTGTTTTTGAAAACCCTATACACTCCTTTTTCTGGCTCGAGTCATCACAAGGTTCTGAAGTATTGAGAAGAGAATATTTAGGCAATTTTATAGTCTCTTTGCACGAAATACATTTCAATGGAGATTCAATCAACATTGACTTTGATTTCACTGCGGACAACTACGACAACGTCTATTATGCCCAGAGCGAGATAAGCGGCAGGGTCAAGATCTCAGGTTTCCAGTTTGGCTGGAAAATGGTGGACTGATCTTGTCTTTAAATATACGACTTTTGATTTATGCAATTTATAAAAAAAGAGCTTCTCCCCGCAAACACTCGGGAAATTTGCATGACAAATTTTATGAGGATATCTTTTTTTCTTAGTCTTCTCTTCCCTTTGATAAAAAATATGAATAAAGTGTCATTCTTCCAGAACCTTTTGAAACAACTTTTCCTTCTTCTAATAATCTTTTCAAATCTCTGCTGGCGGTTGCGGAAGAGATTCCCTTGTTTACGATCATATATTCTTTTCGAGTAAACCAGCCCCTTAACTTTGAAATGGCATATTCAGTTCTTTTTTGATAATCAATATTCGGCGCTTTTGTTTCAAGAATTGTATTTATTAAAGTTTGATTTATGACGTTCAGCATAAATTCAATAAATTCTGTTGAGTTACCTTTATTGTCGCAATTCTCTAATATTCTGTAGTAATCCTGCTGATTATTTTTTATAGTGTCTTCAATAGGTACATACTCAAACAAAGGATTTACATCCATAAGAATACGAATCTGCCACAAACGCCCTATTCTTCCATTTCCATCTTCGAACGGGTGAATAAATTCAATTTCATAATGAAAAACACAGCTTTTAATAATATCTATATCTTTATCTTTTTTTAAGTAATCAAATAGATCTTCTATCAATCCAGGGACCGAAATATATTTAGGCGCGATATGTTTTACTTCGGCTCCTTTGACAATTCCGACCTGTTTTCTGCGGTATTCTCCAGGTTTTTGTATTAAATTATTCATCAATAAGAAATGGGCTTTTAAAAAATCTTTTATTGAATAGGTTTTAAATTTTGTTAATTCATCGTATGCTTTAATTGCATTTTTGACTTCAAGGATATCTTTTTTGGGGCCTAATATACGTTTATTATCAATAATAGCCGTAACCTGTTTTACATTCAAGGTATTGCCTTCTATTGCCAGCGATGAATGTATGGTTTTAATCCGGTTTTGTTTTCGTAATTTGGCCTGGGGCTTTACCAGAAAAAGGCTTATTGCCTGCCCAAGTGTCTCTTTAATTTCACCATAGCATTTTAATATTGATTGTGTAATTTCATACGGCGGTTTCATATTTATATAATAGTATCATATGATACTATCGTCAATTGATTCTGTTTACAATTTTCCTTCTGGATGGGCGAGTATTTGTAGCCTTTCGATAAAATATATATATTCATGTTTCTCTGTGTTTTCCCTGGTAGATATTTTTCATATATCTTTGGGTATATATTTTAAATAAAAGAATTCTCACCACGAAGTATAAATCAAATATTGTCATTGATATTTGTATCTAAAACTTCACTCCGTTTAGGAAAATCGTAATCGATTTTCCCTTAGTGAAGATGTTTTGCTCCGCTTAATGGCGGATATCTCTTGTTTTTCTCACATTTCATGACCCGTCACTAAAAACAATCTTCTCCAATATCTCATTAAAAAACCTCTATTCCAAAGCGACAATTCCTGCCGATCTTTAATAAAAGCCTGACATCATTTTTTGCTTTTTTAAAATCCACAAACTTGAATTTACACTAGCCCCGTTTTCCGCTCTGAATTAATTTATTTCTTAAATAATCAATATTGCATAGCGTTTTTCTCCCGACAAAACAGATCATAACAATCTCTGCCCTTGACTCTTTTTCCCCAGTGGCGGCAGAGAATAGCTTGTATTTTTCCCGTTAGTAAATC
>JAFGON010000076.1 GCA_016926475.1 candidate division WOR-3 bacterium
AGCAAATTTTATATATTTGACGCCATTTCTTTCTCTGGTTTTCATACATTTTGTCGGAAGAGAAGAAATTAAATTGACGACTGTAATTGGATTAGCGATAATTTTATCTGGCATTTATTTTCAGAATTTCGTTGGAGAAAGACAAAAAAAACAAAATGCGTTTTCGCGATGAAAAGAGAAAGCAGAGTTGTTACTGAATTCATTCTGCCACCTTGATGGAATAAACCTGATAACAGAACATGAACTTTGGAACAAAGGAATCAAAAGCTGGGAACAGGCAAATTCAAGCTTAGAAAGTATAGGTTTCTCTGAAAAAAAATGCAAAAATATCAGGAAAGGCATAGAAACCTCATTTCAGAAATTTGAAGAGAGAGCAACCGACTATTTTTTCGATTCACTGCCGAGAGAACAGCATTGGAGATTTTTCAAAGAATTTAAAGATGAAATTGCCTATCTCGACATTGAGACCACCGGTCTGTCAAGAACCGACTCTGTGACTGTTGCCTCAATATACTATAAGGGTAAATTGGACGTATATGTGAATGGTATAAATATGGAAAAGATGGTCCAAGATATAGCAAAACCCAAGATTTTGGTGACTTTCAACGGCAATCGATTTGACATTCCGTTTATTGAAAATTATTTCGATATTAAAATTTACCAGAAAAAAATCGACTTGATGTATATTCTGAGAAATTTAGGATTTCGCGGAGGCTTGAAAAGGTGTGAAAAATCTCTTGGTATAACGAGAGAAGGAATGGAAAATCTTGATGGCAATATCGCTGTTCTTCTATGGGAAGATTATCGCAGAAATAAAAATGTAAAAGCTTTAAAAACCTTAATAGCTTATAACGCCTACGACACAATCAACCTTGAAAGACTTTCGGCAATATCCTACAACAAAAATATAATTCTTACAGGGATTGATTTCACCAAAATGGATATTCCCAGGAGCAAAGCTGTTCCATTTTTCCCAAATCCTGCTACCGTAAAAAAAATAATGGATAATTGACAAGGAGGCAAATCAATATGTATGGATTTTTTTCACTTATTTTGCTTATCAACCTTTGGAGTTTCAACCCTGGGGGAAAGACCAAATCTATGAAAGAAGAAACACAAAACATTATTACAGTTGAAATCATTACAGACAGAGGAAATATTATCCTCGAACTCTATCCCGACAGAGCTCCTCTAACAGTTTATAATTTCGTTAGATATGTTAAAGAAGACTATTATGACGGGTTGATTTTCCATCGAGTGGTCAAGAATTTTGTCATACAGGGAGGCGGTTTTCAACCGGGTCTTGTTTACAAAGAACCCTTTTTCGATCCGGTAGTCAACGAGGCTGCGAATTCAGAACTCAGCAATTTAAGAGGCACAATAGCTATGGCGCGAACATCAGACCCGAATTCTGCTACTTCACAATTCTTTATCAACACATGCGACAACGACAGGCTTGACTGGGATAAATGTTCCGACCGTTATGGGTACTGCGTTTTTGGAAAAGTAACAGAGGGAATGTACGTGGTGGATGAGATAGAAAACTTGCCGGTGAAAACAGTTGGTCCTTATGAAAATGTCCCGACTGTAGACGTGATGATAGAAGATATTATTATTCACGAAGATATGTAGAATAATGACAAAAGAAGACAAGAGAAACCCGTCTTTCTGCCGTGTTTTAATTTGGAAAAGTCTTGGCGTAAATTGGTTTTGAAAGAGGAGATGTTGAAATATTTAAAAAGACCTAGAAAGGAGAGAACAATATGAACAGGGAAAAGTACATACTCATCCTGAAAAAGGCGATAAAAAACGAAATTGAAGCCTATATCTTCTATGACAGCGTCGCCAAAAAGGTCAAAGAAGAATCCATGAAATCATTGTTCTCAGATCTTGCTCAGGAAGAAAAAAATCATCGGACTTTGCTGGAAAGTTATTTAGAAAACCCATCAAAACCGTTGGTTTTTCAGGAGGGTCAGGACTACAAAGTTTCAGAATCGGTAGATCTTCCTCCTTTGACATCTGACATGAGTCCTGCCGAAGCGGTATCTCTCGCAATGAAAAAAGAAGAAGAGGCCATGAAAACATACGAACAATTCGCTGACCTCAGCAAAGACGAAGAACAAGCAGGGATTTTCAGGAACTTGGCAAATATGGAAAAAGGGCACAAGGCGAAACTCGAGGGCATGTACACAAACATGGCTTTTCCCGAGGCTTGGTGACCCAAAAGAAATTTTGAGTAAACCAGGCAGTTATTTGATGTCAATAGTGAAAATAATAGTGATTACTGGAGTTGTTTTGACAGGATAAAAAAGTGGGAAAAGAGCATAAAAACACGAAGTACGGCAATACAGACGATCCAGGCCTGATTCTCAGCAAGATTCACGGAAAGAGAGTTCTTGACGTCGCTACCGGGACTGGTTCCAATATTCAGCACCTAAAAAATTCTTTGGGAAGTTTTAAAGAAATTATCGGCATAGACCTTGAAAAACCCGAGCGGATAAAAAAGTTTGATCATGACGGAATTTTCAACGGACAAAATATCAGGTACATTCAAATGGACGCCGCCCAGTTGAAGTTTGACGACTGCAGTTTCGATGTTGTCTCAATCGGCAACTCTCTTCATCATTTGGAAGATCCTGAAACAGTATTAAGCCAAATGTTTCGCGTTTTAGAGGAAAAGAGGTGGGCAGTCATAAGTGAAATGTACAGAAATAGACTTTCTCCTGAGTCTCAAACACATGTTCTTGTCCATCATTGGTGGGCTGGAATTGACAGCGCGTTGGGGGTGACGCACAGAGAGACTTACAAAAGATGCGATCTGGTGGAAATGATAGAAAGAGCAGGTTTTATCGAGAATAAATACTTCGATATAATCGACAGTGAAAGCGATCCGCATGATGAAGAAAGAAAGAAATATTTTTACGATGCCATTGAAAAATATCTCTATAGAGCGAACTCTTTTCAAAACCTGCCTTTTTTTAAAGAGCAGGCAAAAAAATTACTGGATCGAATAGATAGAATAGGTATTAGATGGTCGCCTGTTTTACTTGCTATAAGTAAAAAACAGTAATTGGAGGTAAAATGAAAAAGATCGGAATTATCATATGCGCAAGGTATATAAACTGCGGCGGAGGTAAATGCCTCAGAGCGATGAGAGAGAAAGTTGGAGGATTCGCATGCTACCCCGAAGAAGAAGAGTTACAACTCGTAGGTTATGCAAATTGTGGGGGGTGTCCTGGAGGAAACATCGAATATGTTCCTGAAGAGATGGTAAAAAACGGAGCGGAAGTTATCCACTTGGCAACAGGTCTTGTTGTTGGTTACCCTCCGTGCCCGAGTATGAATTTTTTCAAGGAATTCATTGAAACCAAATTCAAAATTCCTGTTGTAATAGGCACTCATCCTATACCCATGAAATACTTTGAGATCCATAAAAATCTTTCTTTCTGGAAAAAGGCGGACATCGGAAAGGCAATAAAACATTTGCTGGAGGAAGATGAAAAGATTATGCTTGACTATAACTGACAGACCAAATGTTTTTCAAAAGATATCTTCCTTTACTTACATCTCTAATACTTTTCTTTATCATAGTATCTATTATATTGTCTGTTTCTTTAAAAGAAAACAAAGGGAAATTTGTATATGCACTTGATGATGCTTATATTCATATGGCGATGGCTAAAAATTTCTCAAAATATGGTGTTTGGGGAGTTGACAAAACAGCTTTTACTTCTTCGTCGTCTTCACCTCTTTGGACTTTTCTGTTGTCGTGTTGTTATTCAGCGTTTGGCGTAAAAGAAATTTTACCGTTTGTACTAAACCTCATCTTCTCTATAATTTTCTTGTTTGCTGTAGATATGATTTTAAAGAAAAACAGAACAGATATGAGTTTTAGAATACTCGTATTATTGTCGATTGTATTTTTTTCCCCGTTGTATGCTCTTGTTTTTACGGGACTTGAGCATGTTTTACATATTCTTCTTGTCTCTATTCTTCTTTTTGTCTCAAAAGAAGTCATCGTCGAAAATAAAAGTGTCTTAAAAATAATACCTATTGCTTTTTTTGCTATTGCGACTCGATATGAAAGCCTTTTTTTGGTTTTTGTAATAATTATTTTTCTTTTTTTGAAGAAAAGATGGGTAAGCGCTTTGTCCTTTTTAATAATATCTTCATTGCCTGTTATTGCCTACGGACTTATATCAGTTAGTAAGGGGTGGAATTTTTTCCCCAACCCTGTCTTCATGAAAGGGAATTTTTCAGGTCTGGTGTTCGGTGAATTGTCAAAACTTTTCAACAGATTTCTAGAGCAATCAGCTATAACCCCGGATCTTATCGTTTTAATCTTATCAGCGCTTTTATTGTCAATATTTTTGACGAAAAAAAGTTTTATGAAAACTCATTTTTGTTTACAGTTTTTGTAGCCGTTGCAACGATTCATTTGATTTTTGCCAGAGTTGGTTGGTTTTTCCGATACGAGGCTTATTTAATAGATATTGGAATTTTGTCTATATCGACAATAATCTTTAAATATTTACCTGAAATTTGGACAAAGATATCTTTTTATAAAAAAGCACTCATGTTTTTGTCTGTGATTATCCTGTTTTCTCCTCTTTTAAGAAGAGCCTGTTTAGGTTTTTATCAAACACATAAAGCAACAAAAAACATTTATGAACAACAATATCAGATGGGGCTTTTTGTTAAAGAGTATTATTTGGGAGAAGCCGTTTTACTAAACGATATTGGGGCGGTATGCTTTCTTGCAGACGTGAAATGCGTGGATGTTTGGGGCGTGGCAAACTACGAAGTTATGTGCCTTAAAGGCAAAGAAAAGTATTGTACCGGCGATTTTGAAAGGCTTGCCAAGGAATATGATTCTAAATTAGCAATAGTCTATGAAGAATGGTTAAATTTTTATGGGGGGGTTCCCCGGAGTTGGATTAAAGTCGGTAAATGGAAAATAAAAGACAACGTAGTGTGCGCAAGAGATGAGGTTACATTTTTCGCCTTTGATGAAGATGGAGGGGAGAGGTTGAAAGCTCTTCTCTATCAATATAAAAGTTTTCTTCCAGAGGACGTAGAACAGACAGTATACTAAAAAGCGTCGTAAAACTGTTTTTTAAATGAGTCTTTGAGCGCCCGAAGATTTTTAACCCCGTAGAGAATCTCAACAAAGATAAATGTCTGGAATTTTGAAGGTAAAAGAATACTGGAAAAGCGACATGTCAAGTAAATAATTAATAAAGGTAAGAATTAATAGTAGAAATTCTCATACAAAGGCTTTTTATCAACACAATGTGGAATAATTGTGGATATATTGTTGAAATTTGTTAAATTTGTTTATTTTATGTTAATTATCTGTTAATAAGATAGTAGAAAGATGAAATATGTGAGGAAACATTGAGCGATAAAAAGGCTTTTAAACAGGAAGAGATTATACTTTTTGTTCAAAACCAAACAGAAGGTTGGAAAGATGCATATTTTTCTCATAATATTTCTGAAATCGCTGAAAACAACGCGAGGACTGAATTTGGCATAAGAAACGATGAAAAAATTCTTGCTCTGATAAACGAAGCTTTTCTTGAACAAAATATTGGTAAAAGTGGGTTTGTCTTCACTGACGAAAAAATCTGTATTAAACCGCCTTTCAGAGAAACGTTTTCGGTTAAATACAGCGATTTTCCAGAAACGCCTTTTTCATTTTTCAGAGAGAAAATTTCTTTGAACGAATCTTCTTCACAAAAAGATATGGTTTCATTGTGCCAGAAAATAAAGGTATTAGCCATGTATGGAGATCCCGATCACATAAAACTTCCTTCTGACCCCACAAAGAGCCCGCATCCTGTAAAGGACTGGTTTGTTTTTGCTCTGACTTTCATGTTTTTTATTATTTTAGTCCCTTGGCTGTCGTTTAGTGTAATTGGCCCTCGAGTTTCTCTTCCGAGCCCTGTCAGATATTTATCCTTGATAAGTATTCTTTCTTGGTTTATTTGGTTTAATTCTCATAGAGCAAAGATCAAAAGAAGAGAAAAAAAAACACTATTTTCCATTTTCAAAAGAATTGCATACGGTGTGTTTTTTTCAGCAGGATTTCTGGGGGCGGTTGTACTGGATAAGACAAGGACAAATCCCGGTTTAAATATGTCTTCTCTGTTGCCTGTTTTAGGGACGTCTTTGATTGGAGCAGTAGCTTTTATTGTTTTATTTCTGTTGCTGGAGAGGTTTTTTCTTCTTGCTGGACATAAGAGGAAGAGAAAAATAATCGTCAGGAAGTATCTGGAAGATCTTGAAAAAGAAGACAAAAACGGATTGATAGGTCTTCTTGACGCAGGCGTCTGCGACCTGGACGACGATGCTGAAATAAGAAAAGTCTGTTACGACATCGCGAATATTTCCATAAACCCTCTTAAAGAATACTGGGATCTCCTTCAAAAATCAGACCTCTTTGATTTTTTCCAATACGCAAAAGACAGAGGATACGATTTCGAAAAATGGGGAAAACCCGAGGTAATTGTAAATAAAATTGTGACATTTTAAATTTGGTTAATAAATATTTGGATTGTAAATTATCTTGAAGAGGGAAAAATATGGCAACAGACAAGGATTTCATCGAGTACATAACCGACCAGATGGCTGAAGCTGGTAAGATAACATACAGGAAAATGTTCGGGGAATACGCCGTATATCTCAATGGTAAAGTAGTAGCCCTGGTCTGCGACAACAAACTGTTCGTTAAACCGACAGAAGGCGGTGGAAAATTTATCGGCAATGTCGTTGAAGCTCCGGCTTACCCTGGAGCTAAAATGAGTTTTTTGATCGAAGAAGGATTTGAAGACACTGCATGGTTGAGCGAGCTCATGAGGATTACAGCTGAAAATCTCCCTGAACCTAAAAATAAGAAAAAAGGAACGAAGAATAGAGGAAAGGGTGAAAAAAAGGACAGGAGGTAAAAATACATGGAAAAATTGTTTTTTACAGTGATGACTTTTATATTTTTGTCCTGCAGCGCCTTCGCTGATGAAGAAATGTCTAACAGACCGGTTGTCAGAGCTTCACAATATGGTTTGACCTACGCGAAAAGCATCCCGGATGCGGCCTATGGGGATATGGGAAAAACGTTTATCTATTCTGTCGGATGGGAAAATGACGAAATCATATGTGAGTATAATTGGTATGCATATGAAATATACCTTGGCGGTCCTGGAGAGACAACAATTGTCCGCTTCGGTCCATGGCACAGGGGAAATGAGCCAAAGGAAGACCACCTCGCAATCGGCTTTTACAGAGACCAAGAAGTATTAAGAGAATATTCAACGGTTGAAATTAAGAACCTGGGAAGCGGTATCTCGGTCAGCGTGTCGCATTATGAAATATTCGGGGAAAAGCCGGGTTTTAGTTATGCCGGAGATGATGATTACGTCTTTGAAGTAAAAGGTGTCAGCGGAAAGCTTTTTTCATTCGATATTTCCTCGGGAGATCTTCTTAAATAGCTGTTTTCCTCCAAGATTTAGATAAATTTACAGAAAAACCTTTATTCCTGTGTTCTGAACTTATCTATCACACCAAGCCAGAAACCGTCTGTCTGACCGGATAAGGGATTCAGAGGTTCGTTTATATTGTAAATGTATCCTGTCTTGCCGTATCTTCCCTTTTTGCCTTCGTCAAAATACTCTTTATCCATTGCGATGTGTTTGACCCGGACGCAGATAGATGCGCCTTTGCCGTCGGAAAAGGTATCCTTCTCCCAAAGAAATTCACACTCAAGGCTTAGAAAACACTCGGCAACCCTTGGAGCATTAACCGTTTTAGACTTTTCGATCGTCAAACCCGATTTTGTTATCTCGTCGTCTTCAAATTCATTGTTCTTTATCGTCTTCAGACATTTGTCGAATATTTCAGAAGAAGGAAAGTTAATCACGCATTCTTTTGTGTTGATAAGGCTTCTGTACATATGACCTGATTTATTGACGTGACCGAATATGCACAAAAATTCGCCTTTGTCGGAAAAGAACGTCGACCACGACTGAAGGCAGGCGTTGGGTCTGCCGTTGTCTTTGTATGAAGTCACGAGAAAGACAGCAGAAGGAATAGCCGTGATGAGTTCTTTCCAGGGGAACATTGCCGATGCCCCAGGCCATGGTTCAATGTATTTGACGTCATTATCTTTTAATTCGATTTTCATGTTTTTAGCTCCTTGATTTATTGAAAAATATTGGTTTTTTTTTACCCATATATTAGAATTGCTTTTAACCTAGTTTAGTTGAAATTATTTTTTATTTCAATTGCTAATTGACGGAAAGGCTGTGTTTGATAACATAAAAGCGATGTAAAAACATTTTGTAAACACGAATGAAAATTAGATACATAGAAAATGTTTTTCCCAAAAAAGAGTACATTCAGAATACAAGGGAGTATAAAAAATGTTTAAATATATATTTGGTCCCGTTCCTTCGAGAAGGCTTGGAATGTCTTTGGGTATAGACCTTGTCCCGAAAAAAATCTGCTCGCTGGATTGTGTTTACTGCGAAGTTGGGAAAACGACAAAACTCACTCTTGAGCGAGGAGAATATATAA